>NZ_JBSGFD010000003.1:0-132840 GCF_053603215.1 Kitasatospora sp. NPDC004240
GGCCGGCCAGGGTCAGGAAGCTGTAGAGGAAGTTCGCCCCGAAGAGCATGTCGAGGCCGAAGGAGATCCCGAGGACGATCAGCCAGAACGGCTTGCCCATCACGGCCTCGCCAGCGTCACCGGCGCGCCGCCGGCCAGGGAGGCCTGCACCGCGAGGGTGGCCGCCGTGGTGGCGACCAGCGACTCCAGCGGCACCGGCATCGGCCCGCCGGTGCGCACGGCCCTGACGAACGCCGCCAGTTCGGCGCACTGGCCCTTGTCCCGGGCCTTGGGCAGCCGTGAACTGACCCACCGCTTCGGGCCGTGCACCGAGGCGCGGACGAAGTCGTCGAGCTTCAGCACCTTGCCGTCCGCGAGGAGGTCCAGCGTCTCCTTGGGGAAGCCCGGCGCGCCGGTGGTGACGTAGCTGATGGTGGCGGTGGAGCCGTCCGGGTAGCGCAGCACCACCTGGAGGTCGTCGTTGCCGGGCGAGGCGACCGCGTACACCGAGACCGGGTCGGCCTCCAGCAGCCAGCTCGCCGTGTCGACGAAGTGCCCGCCCTCGCCCTCGAACCGGGTGCCCTCGGTGCCCTGGCGCAGGTACCAGCTGCCGTCCTGCAGCCGGCCCGCGTTGACCAGGTAGCGCAGGCTCGCCGGGCCGGTCCGGACGCCGAGGCGGGTCTTCGCCTCCCGCAGCAGCGGCGCGAACCGGCGGTTGAAGCCCACCTGCAACCGGTCGTTGCCGGACTCCTCCACCGCCGCGAGCACGCCGGCCAGTTCGTCCTCGGTGAGGGCCAGCGGCTTCTCCACGAACACCGCCTTGCCTGCGAGCAGCGCCCGGCGGGTCAGTTCGGCGTGCGAGCTGTGCCGGGTGACCACGAACACCGCGTCCACCGAGGGGTCCCCGAGAACGGAGTCCAGATCGGTGGTCGCCCGGGCGAAGCCGAACTTCCGCTGCGCGTTGGCCGCGGACAGCGCCGTCGTGGTGACCACCGCGGACAGCGCGACCCCGTCGCGCCCCGACAGGTGCGGCAGCAGCATCGACGTCGCGTAGTTCCCCGCGCCGACGAACGCCAGCCGCACGGGCGACGTGACGGACCGGGCCGGGGCCGGCGTCGCGGTGCCGCGCCGCACCTGGGGCACCGCGATCTCCGGGGCGCTCCGTTCCGTCTCCGTCTCCCCGGCGGGCCCGGGGTAGCGGAACAGCACGGCCACGGCCTTCAGGTCACCGTCCTTCAGCCGCTGGTACGTCTCGACGGCGTCGTCGAAGTCGGCGACGTGGGAGACCAGCGGCTCCACGTCGACGCGGCCGCGGGCGAGGAGGTCGAGGAAGCACGCCAGGTTGCGGCGCTCCGTCCAGCGCACGTAGCCGATCGGGTAGTCGCGCCCCTCCAGCTCGTACTCCGGGTCGTAGCGCCCGGGGCCGTACGAACGGGAGAACCGGACGTCGAGCTCCTTCTCGTAGTACGCGTTCCACGGCAGGTCCAGGCGGCACTTGCCGATGTCGACGACCCGGCCGCGGTCCCGGCTCAGCCGGGCGGCCAGCTCGACGGGCTGGTTGCTGCCGCCGCCGGCGGCCAGGTACACCTGGTCCGCGCCGTGTCCGTCGGTGAGTTCGGCGACGGCGGCCTCCACGGCCGTGGAGCCGGGATCGCCGCAGGCCACCGCCCCCAGGCGCTCGGCGAGCCGGCAGCGCTCCGGGTCGGGGTCGGCCCCGACCACGCGGACCCCCGCGGCGGTGAGGAGCTGCACCACCAGCTGGCCGATCAGCCCGAGTCCGATGACCAGCGCCACCTCGCCGAGCTGCGGCTCGCCCTGGCGGACGCCCTGCAACGCGATCGACCCGACGGTGCCGAACGCCGCGTGCCGCGGCGCGAGGCCCTCCGGCACCCGGGTGTAGAGGTTCTTCGGCACCCAGTTCAGCTCGGCGTGCAGGGCGTGCTCATTGCCGGCGCAGGCCAGCAGGTCGCCGACCTTCACGTCGTCGACCCCGGCGCCGACCTGCTCGACCACCCCGCACAGCGAGTAGCCCAGCGGTGTGTACGAGTCCAGCTTGCCCATCACCTTGCGGTAGGTCGCGGGCAGCCCGTTGGTGGCCACGCTCTGCATGACCTTGGCCACCTGGTCCGGACGCGAGCGGGCCTTGCCCAGCATCGACATGCCGGCCTCGGACACCTTCATCAGCTCGGTCCCGGTGGATATCAGCGAGAAGGCGGTGCGGACCAGTACGCCGCCCGGCTTGCACCCCGGCACGGGCACGTCGAGCACCGCCAGCTCGCCGCTCTTGTAGTTCTGTACGACCTGTTTCACCGAAATCCCCTTGTTTCCGAGCCGTCTTCTACGCCGCCGAGCGGGTGCCCCGGCCGGTCCTACGCCGCCGAGCGGGTGCCCCGGCCGGTCCTACGCCGCCGAGCGGGTGCCCCGGCCGGTCCTACGCCGCCGAGCGGGTGCCCCCGCCGGTCCTACGCCGCCGAGCCGGTGCCCCGGCCGGACCCGGAGGTCGCGTCGCGGTACCAGTACTCGAGGGTCAGTACGTGCCAGAGGTGCTTGGAGAAGTCCTGCTGCCCGGCGGCGTCCTCGGCGACCATGCGGGCGAGCGCCTCGCGGCGCAGGAGCCCGGAGTTGACGAGCACGCCGTCGTGCACCACCTCGCGCACCAGCGGTGCCAGGTCCCGGCTCATCCAGGCCCGCAACGGGGCGCTGAACAGGCCCTTGGGCCGGTACACGATCTCCCGGGGCAGGACCGAGGTCGCCGCCTCCTTGAGGACGGCCTTGCCCTGGCGTCCGACGATCTTGCGGTCCCCGGGCACGGCGAACGCCGCCCGGACCACCTCGACGTCCACGTACGGCACCCGGACCTCGGTCGACGCGGCCATGCTCGACCGGTCGGTGTACGCGAGGTTCAGGCCCGGCAGGAACATCCGGGCGTCGCCCAGGCACATCCGGTTGACGAAGTCGTCGAGGTCGTTGTCCCGGTAGACGTCCGCGTGCTCGGTCAGCACGTCGTCGACGGTCCCGGCCAGGTCCGGATCGACCAGGGCGAGCAGGTCGTCCCGGTCGTACATGGTGTAGCTGCGCCGGAACGCGGTCTCCTCCGGCAGGTCGGCGAAGGAGAGGAACCGCTTCGCGAACCGCACCGACCGCAGCCCCCGGCGGGCCGTGGCGACCGGCATCCGGTCCACGGCCGCGGACAGGCCGCGCCGCAGCGGCCGCGGGACACGCTGGTAACGCAGCGCCAACCGGTTGGCCAGGTGCTTGCGGTACCCGGCGAAGAGCTCGTCGGCGCCCATCCCCGAGAGCAGCACCTTGACCCCGGCCTCCCGGGCGGCCGAGCAGATCAGGAAGGTGTTGATCGCGGCGGGGTCGCCGATCGGCTCGTCCAGGTGGTACGTCATCCGCGGGAGCAGGTCGAGGACGTCCGGGGCGATCTCGATCTCGTGCAGGTCGACGCCGAACCGCCCGGCCACCTGCCGGGCGTAGCGCAGGTCGTCCGGCATCGCCTCGAACCTGGCGTCCTCGGCGCGGAACCCGATCGTGTAGGCCGAGATCCCCGGGTGCTCGCGGGCCGCCAGCGCGGTCAGGTAGCTGGAGTCCAGCCCGCCCGACAGGAAGGTCGCCACGGGTACGTCGGCCAGCAGGTGACGCCTGGTCGACTCCTCGACCACGGCGGCGATGTCCGGCAGCTCCCCGGCCCGGGCCCGCTCCCGGCCCTCGGCGGCGACCTCCCGCAGATGCCAGAACCGGCCGCTCTCCACCCGCCCGTCGGGCCGGCACCGCAGCCAGCTGCCCGGCGGCAGCTTCTGCGCCTCGCGGAACGCGCAGCGCGAGTCCGGCACCCAGTAGTACAGCAGCGAGGCCACCAGCGCCGCGTGGTCCACCTCCAGCGACCCGCCGGTCGCGGCGGCCAGCGCCTTGAGCTCGGAGGCGAACACCAGGCCCTCACCGCGCCGGATCAGGAAGAGCGGCTTGATGCCGAGCTGGTCGCGGGCCAGCACCAGCTCGCCGGTCCGCTCGTCGAAGATCCCGAACGCGAACATGCCGCGCAGCCGGGGCAGGCAGTCCGTGCCCCAGCGCCGCCAGGCCTCCAGCAGCACCTCGGTGTCGGAGGTGCCGCGGAAGCGCACCCCGGCGGCCGACAGCTCGGCCCGCAGCTCCGGGGCGTTGTACAGCTCGCCGTTGTACGTCAGGACGAGGCCGTCCGAGGCCATCGGCTGGGCGCCGGTCTCGGACAGGTCGATGATGGCCAGCCGGCGGTGCCCCAGGTGCACCTCGCCGTCGCCGACGGCGTGGCAGTACCGCCCGGCCCCGTCCGGGCCCCGGTGGGCGAGGGTGTCGGTGAGCAGGTCGGTCACGACCTTCCCGTCCGGCCATCGGTACGCGCCTGCGATGCCACACATGTGCTACCGCACCTCCTGGTCACTGCCCGGGGCCCGTGCGGTCCCCATCGGTCGTCGTTCCGTCCGCCACCGGCCCGTCCCGTTGCGCAGGGCCGCCTCCCCGCCCCGGCCGCGCGCCGGTGTGCGCGGCCCGTCCCACAGCGTGCCGTCGGTGCGGTCCCGCGGATCGGGGTCGATCAGCACCACACCGATCACCTGGACGTCCTGGTCGGCGAGTTGCCGCGCCACGGTGTGCAGCCACGCCGTGCTGCCGTGCCCGGCCCGGACGACGAGCACCGTCCGGGTGCCGAGGTGCCGCAGGTCGGTCCAGGCCGTACCCGGCGCCACCGAACCGATGCCGAGCCGGCGCTCCGGGCCCTCCGCCGCCGCGGGCCCGCCGCCGGCCACGGCCGGCTCACCCGCCTTCGGGCCGCGCCCGGCGAACCGGGGGACGGGCAACTCGTCGACGAGGACCACCGGCCCCTCCTCCTCCCACGCCTTCGCGAGGTCCCGGGCGATCGAACCCGTGCTGCGCGCACAGCCCAGCTCCAGCAGCGACACCGGCTCCGCGGAGCCGCGCACGGTCCGGGCCAGGGTCGTGGTGAGCCTCGCCCGCGCCGCCCGGGCCCGTCGGCCCCGCCACCGGCCGGCCGGTCCGCCGGGCACCCGGCGCAGCTCCGCGATGACCGAGGCGCCGAGCCCCTCCGCGACGTCCCGGCGCAGCACGGGGCGGTCCGCCACCACGCTGCCGACCGCGGCCACCACGAGCCCGACGACCAGGCCGAGGACGAACCCCATCCCGGCGTCGGTGGCGACGGTCACGATCCGGGACTGCCGCACCGCGCGCGGGGCGTCCACGATCTGCGTGCCGGCCACGAGCCGGGGCATGCCGACCCGCGCCTCCGCGGCGCGCTGCCCGAAGTCGGTGATCCGCGAGGTGAGTTCGGCCCGGCTCGCGAAGAGCGACTCCAGGCTCGCCGGCGCCTTCGACCCGCTCGGCGCGGCGCCGTCGCCGATCGCCTGGTTGACCTGGGCGAGCTCCTCCCGCAGACGGTCCCGCTGGTCGAGCAGGGCCTTGGCCTGGGCCTCCGCGGTCTCCCGGATCCGCCGCACGTGGTCCGCGATGAACGCCTCGGCCAGCGCCTCGGCCCGGGCCACCGCGTCCTTCTCACTGCGAGCCGTCACCGTGATCTGCAGCACCGTGTTGGTCAGGCCGAGGCCCGTGTAGTCCTTCAGGAAGTCCTCCGGCCTGTCCGTGGACCCGACGGACTGCAGCGCCTTGCCGGCGATCCCCGTGGTCTGCAGCAGGGCGACATCGGTGCGGATCAGCGTTCCGGGGTCGTTCGGCTGGTCCTCCTGATGCGCGACCAGCACCTTGACCACCGCGGTCGGCGGTGGCGGCTGGAGGACCGCCAGCGCGGTGCCGGCCAGCAGCCCGAGCACCGCCAGCGCGGACCAGAGGCGGCGGCGCCTGCGCACCGCGACCACCAGCGCCTGCAGGTCCACCAGCGGCGCGGCCGCCGGCACCTGCGCAGTCGTACGCGTCGTCACCCCGTCGCACTCCTCGCGTCGTCGTCGCCCACCGGCACCGGCCCGGCGCCGTCCGGACCACCGTCGGCCGACCGCTTCCGACCGGCCCGGACCACGCCGGCGACAACGGCGCCGACGACCTCGTGCCCCGCGTCCGCACACGCCTCCGCGATGCCGGCGAGCTCCGCCGCCGTCCAACTGCCCGCACTGAGCACGACCAGCGCACCGGACTCGCCGTCGCGGTCCGGCACCAGCGGCCGGGACATCGAAACCCCCACCACCCGCAGCAGCGGATCGCCCCCCGCCTCGGCGACGAGCCGCTCGGCCGCCCGGCCCGCCGTCTCGTCGCCGTCCGGGACGACGGCCAACAGCGGCCGGGGGGCCGGCAGCCCGTCCCGGAGCCGCTCGCACACCCGCCGGTAGCGGACCCGCCGACCGGCCTCGTCACCGGCCGCGCGCGGGGCCGGCAGGTCCCACCGGACGTCGGTGCCCAGCAGCCGGTGCACCAGCGCCATCGGGCCACGGCCCCGGGGCCGCCGCGCGGGCCCTTCACCGGGCACGTCGACGGTGCCGAGCAGCACCGAACCCAGCGCCGCGGCGATCTCCGGTTCGGTACGCGGCCGGCGGCTCATCCGCGCGGCCGTGAGATGACCGATCACCCCGAGCAGGAGGAACGCCGCCGCCCCGCCCGCGACGAGCTGCGTCCTCGTCGGCGGCGCCTCGCCGGCCGGCCGGACCGCCGGACCCATGACGACCAGGTTGACCGCCTTGGTCGCGGCCGGGTCGACCTGGTCCAGCTTCTTGACGGCGTCCTGCAGCGCGGTGCGCAGCTTCACCAGCTCGGTACGGGTCTGCACGCCCTCCACGCTCTGCCCCGGAGCGGCCGCGTCGGCCAGCTCCGTGATCCGGCGGCTGACCTGGAGCACCATCTGCCGCAGCGCCTCGGGCTGCGCCGCCGCGGGGTCGGTGCCGTCGCCCGAGATCCGCGCGGCGAACGCGACGAACTGCCGGGCCACCTGGTCGGAGAGCTGCTGCGCGCGCTCCGGGGTCTCGGCCGTACCCGAGATCTTGATGATGTTCCCGTCCGCGGCCGCGGCACTCACCCGCTCCCGCAGCTCGTCACCGCCGACACCGCTCCAGCCCAGCGCGGCGGCCGTACGGTCGATCACCACCGAACTGGTCGCGATCTCCGCCTGGGTCATCAGCTCGCGGTCCTGCCACGCCCCCGGCAGCAGCACCGAGGCCGACGTCGTGTACCGCGGCGGAGCCAGCACGGAGACGCCGAGACCGAGGAGCGCGCCCACCACGGTGAGGAGGGTGAGCAGCCGCCAGCGCCGACGGAGGATCCGGCCGACCGTGACCAGGCGTATCGTGTCGTCGCTCAACGGCGCGGCCTTCTCCCCGCCCGGCCCCGGACGCCCGCCGCCACCGGAGCGCGGTCACGGCAGGCGGCCTCGTAGGCGGCGAGCAGCGACCGCTGCGAGTTGCGCCAGGAGAGCGGCCCGCCGATCCGCTCCTGGCCGAGCTTGCCCATCCAGGCCCGCTTCTCCGGATCGTCCATCAGCTGCGCCACGAGCGCGGCGAACGCCGACTCGTCGTCGGCCGGCGCGTAGACGGCCGCGTCACCGGCGGACACCCGCGCCTCCCGGAGATCGAACGAGACGATCGGCCGGCCCATCACCATGTACTCCAGGACCTTGTTCATGGTCGACACGTCGTTGAGCGGATTGCGCGGGTCGGGGGAGAGGCACACGTCCGCGGTGGACAGGTAGCGCACCAGGTCGGCGTCCGGAACGCGCCCGGTGAACTCGACCTGCTCCGAGAGCCCGAGCCGCCGGGACAGCTCCACCATCGCGTCGAAGGTGTCGCCGCCGCCGACGAACACCGCGTGCCAGTCGGTCCGCCCGAGCTCATCGCGCAGCTTCGCCAGCGACCGCAGGGCGTAGTCGACGCCGTCCTGCGGGCCCATCACCCCGAGGTAGCACAGCAGATGGGGCTTGCCGCGCTTCAGCTCCGGCTCCGGCGGCACCGGCCGGAACCGGTCGGTGTCCGGCGCGCTGCGCACCACGAAGACGTCCTGTGCCCGCCGGCCGCCACGGCGCAGCGCGACGTCCCGGTAGCTCTCGTTCGTGGCGAGCACCACGTCCGCGGCCCGGTAGGTCATCCGTTCCAGCGCGCACACGGCGCGGTAGAGCAGGTCCTCACCGCGGTCGAACCGGGAGAGGTACAGCTCGGGCACCAGATCGTGCTGGTCGAAGACGAACCGCGCACCGCGCCGCTTCAGCCACAGCGCCGGCAGGAACAGCAGGTCCGGCGGGTTGCAGGCGTGGACCACGTCGACCGGACCGACCCTGCGGGCCAGCCGGGCCGTGTGCCACAACGCCGATCCGTACTCCCGCAGGTAGCCGGCCGGCCCGCCGGTGGCCGCGCGCAACGGGTAGCGGTGGATCCGCACCCCGTCGATCACCGCCTCCGCCTCGGTGTCCCGCTTGCTCCCCCGCGGACAGATGACGTCGACCGTCCAACCCGCGTCGCGCAGCGTCGTGCACTCCTGCCACACCCGCCGGTCGAACGGCACCGACAGGTTCTCCACCAGGATCAGCGCGCGACGTTCCCGCCCGTCGCCGCCGGCCGTGTCCTTGACCGCCGTGTCACCGACCGACGTGTCCTTGTTCGCCGTGTCACCGGACTCCGTGTCATCGAACGACGTGTCACCAGGCAAGGCCCATGTACCCCGGTTCGGTCCGGCGCGCCTCGGCGTCGGGAAGGCGGACGAGATCGACGATCACCGGGCCGTCACCCTGGGGCAACGCCGACAGCACGGCCGGGTCCCTGGTCCCGATCACGCACACCTCGGCGTGGTCGAGCACCTCGTCGGCGGAGTCCGCGAGCAGCTGCGCCAGGTGCGGCAGCCGGGTCTCGATGTACTCGCGGTTCGCGCCGAGCAGCCGGGAGAGGTTCACATTGGGGTCGTAGATCCGCAGGTCGTACCCCTTGCCGTGGAGCCGCTCCGCCAGTTCGACGAGCGGGCTCTCCCGGAGGTCGTCGGTGCCGGGCTTGAAGGACAGGCCGAACAGGCCCACCCGGCGCCGGCCGGCACGCTCGACCAGATCCACCGCGCGCTGCAGGTGGTCGGAGTTGGAGGGCAGCACGTGGGAGAGGATGGGCACCGAGACGTTGGCCTGCCGCGCCGCGTGGACCAGACCGCGCAGGTCCTTGGGCAGGCAGGAGCCGCCGAAGGCGAAGCCGGGCCGCAGGTAGGCGGGGCTGATGTTCAGCTTCCGGTCGGCCAGGAACACGTCCATCACCTGGTGCGAGTCCACCCCGAGCGCCTGGCACACCGCGCCCAGCTCGTTCGCGAAGCCGATCTTGAGGCCGTGGAACGCGTTGTCCGCGTACTTGATCGCCTCGGCCGTCGGCACCGGCACCCGGAACACCTCTCCGGGCAACCCCTCGTACAGCGCCGCGACCACATCGCCGCTCGCCGGGTCGAGCTCGCCGATGACGGTCTTCGGCGGGTCGAAGAAGTCCCGCACGCTCGTGCCCTCGCGCAGGAACTCCGGGTTCACCGCCACCCCGAAGTCCACCCCGGCCGTGCCGCCCGCGTACTTCTCCAGGATCGGCACCAGCAGGTTCAGACAGGTGCCGGGGAGCATGGTGCTGCGGAACACGACGGTCTGCCGACCGCCCCGCTCGGCCACCGCGGCACCGATCTCCTCGGTGACCCGCTCCAGGTAGGTGGTGCACAGGCTGCCGTTGGACTCCGACGGCGTGCCCACGCAGACCAGCGACACGTCGCTGCCCGTGATCGCCTCGCGGACGTCGGTCGTGGCACGCAGCGCACCGGTCCGCACGACCTCGGCGATGAGCTCGCCGATCCGCTCCTCGACCACCGGGGCCCTGCCCTCGTTGACCAGGTCGACCTTCACCTGGTTCACGTCCACCCCGATGACCTCGTGACCCAGGCTGGCCAGGCACGCGGCCGACACGCAGCCCACGTAGCCGAGCCCCAGGACACTGACCCTCATGACCCGTTCCTCCCCTCGGACCGGCCCTTCCGGCCGGCCGTCCGCGCGCCGATCACACGACGCCCCCCACGCATCAGTAGGCCCCCTGCCCCTGAAGCACCGCACGCAAGGTCTTCCACAAGATCACCGTGTCCAGGGCGAGCGACCAGTCCTCCACATACCGCAGGTCCAGCCGGACCGCCTCCTCCCACGGCAGGTCGCTGCGCCCGCTGATCTGCCACAGGCCCGTGAGCCCCGGCTTGACGAGCAGCCTCCGCCGGATGTCCGGGTTGTACGCCGCGGACTCCTCCGGCAGCGGCGGACGCGGACCGACCAGCGACATCGAGCCGGTGAGCACGTTCAGGAGCTGCGGGAGCTCGTCGAGCGAGTACCGGCGCAGCACGCCCCCCACCCGGGTCACCCGCGGATCCCGGCGGAGCTTGAACAGCGGGCCCGCGCCCTCGTTGCGGTCGGCCAGCTCGGCCCGGGCCAGGTCGGCCCCGACGACCATGGTGCGGAACTTGACCAGGGTGAACTCACGGCCGTCCTTACCGACCCTGCGCTGCAGGTAGAACGCCCCGCCCGGACTGTCCGCCAGCACCAGCAGCCCGACGGCCACCATCAGCGGCGCCGACACGAGCAGCAGGAACGCCGCACCCAGCCGGTCGACGACCTCCTTGACCACCCGGCGGCCCCCGGTGAAGGTCGGCATGCTGACCCGCAGCATCGGGATCCCGAGCACCGCGTCGACGTGCAGCCGCGGGCCGGCCACCTCCATCAGCACCGGGGCCACGACCATCTCGGCGTCGCCGCCCTCGAGGTTCCAGGCCAGCCGCTGCAGCCGGTCCGGTGACCAGTGCTGGTCCGGTGTGATCGCGACGACCCGGTAGCCGTCGCGGCGGACGTGGTTGGCGACGTCCGTCAGCCGGCCGACGACCGGCACCCCGTCGAGCCGGTCACGGCCGTGCCCGAGCCCGTACGGCGTGCACACCGCCTCCACCCGCCAGCCGAGGTGCGGGAACTTGCGGGTCCGGGCGATCAGGTCGCGCACGGTGGCCGGGCTCCCGGCGGCGAGCACCGGGCGCAGGCACCGCCCGTCCTTGCGCTGCTTGTGCAGCCACAGCCGCAGCAGATACCGCTCGGTCATGGTGACCAGCGTGATCGCGGGGATCGCGACGAAGATCCAGAGCTTGATGTTGTGCGAGGTCAGGGCGATCCCGCCGAGCGCCAGCACGACGGCCGCCGTGAACAGCGAGCGTCCGAGCCGGCGGAACTCCTCGGCCCCCTGGCCGAGCACGGCCGGAGCCCACGACCGGGTCATCGCCAACGCCCCCAGCACCAGCAGCTCGGTGAAGAAGGCGAGAATTCCCCATTTCTCGTGCCAGTCGGCCGCGTCCCGAACCCCGAAGAAACGGCCTATCGCCCCCACCACGAAAGCGGTGGCCACGGTATCGCTGAAGATCACAATACGGCGGTACTGCTGCTCCCAATCACTCGCGGGACGCCTGATCCTTCCGTCCACCGGACGCCCCCGCGCCGGCAGGAACGGGCTGACCAGCTCTCCCTCCCCCTGCTTCACGGCCCCCTCCAGGTCGGCAGTGGGTTCGACGTGCTCGCTCCACACGGTTCCTCCCCCCGGGAGGCCTGCGCCTCCCGCACTCTTCCTCCCCTCGGGAGGCCCCGCCTCCCGTGCCGCGCTGTTCCCACCTCCCCGGGGCCCGCCCCCGCGCATGGCAAAACCGGCCCCTGCAGCGCTACGTGAACATCCCACCCCGGGTGTCGGCCGACCCGTACGTCCCGCCGGAGTCCCGAGGTGCGTGGGAAACCGTCGACGGTCGCTCTCCACACTCGAGGCCCCGGCTCGGGTGCCGAGAAATCGATCACCCTCACATCCGCGGCCGGGAACACGCTTTCTGGCCGGCCGCAGCGTCGGACCTGTCGATCCTGATTCGCCGCCTCGCACCCAACTGTGGTGTGCGAAGCGGAAATCAATCTAGAGCATCGGGGCCGTTCCGAGGGGACGATGTGTGAAACGCGTGCTCGATATTTGGACTTGATCCGCCGAACCGTTTCGGAGTGGGATTTCTGGGGCGGAGGGTGTGCATTGTGGCGTGTGATGCGGGAGTTTTCCGGGCTGCCGGTACCGGCGATCCCGAGGCGTCCCACCAGCGCCGGCCGGGCGGTGGCCGGGCTGTGGGTGGGGTACGGCCGGGCTGTGGGCGGGGCGCAGACGAAGCACCTGTCCGCCGAGGCCGCGGGACAAGGGTGCGTGCGGGGCGGCGCGGGATCCGGCGAACCGCACCGCGCAGACCCCGGGGGCGCCCCGGAGCGGCCGCGGCGGGCCGCCCCGGGGCGGTGCCCTGTCCGAAAACGTTCACCCGTCCGAGCGCGGACGGCGCGGGCGGGGTCGCCTGCCTGGGCCGAGGTGCCGCCGGCGGCGAAGTGGACGCGAGGGCTCCAGCGGCCGACATCCTCACCTGCGCGGGCAGGTACCTGACGAACTCGGTGCTCTCGTCGATGAGTTGGCAACCGGTCGGCGGTGTTCGGCGCGGGGGAGGGCGGGTCGGGGTGGCCGGGTCGGCGCCGGGCGAGCGGCGCGCCTCCGGCCGGGCGGCTCGCCTTCGGCCGGGGGCGCGCAGGGGACGCGTACGGCCGGTGCCGCGGACGCGTACGCCGGGGGCGCCGTGTCACCGGCGCACCCCGGCTCGGTGGCGATCCGTCCAGGCGCCCCCGGAGGTCAGCGCACCGGCATCGACATGTAGACCGCGCGCCGCCCGTAGGACGCGGGGACGGCCACCTCCCGGTGCGCGCGGTAGCCGATGAGCCGCAGCAGGATGTCCGCCCCGCGCACCGCGACCATCGAGATCCGCTCGAAGCCCAGCTCCTGCGCCCGCACCCGGAAGTACCGCATGAACTCCAGCGCGACCTCCCGGCCGCGCAGGTCCTCGGCGATCACCAGGTCGTGCACGTGCAGGTTGCCCGACTCGAACGCGGCGTCCTCCGCCCGGGCGAGGTCCGGGCAGCGCAGCGGCGGGTACGGCAGGCTCAGCAGGTAGCCGCGGACCGTGCCGCGCTGCTCCAGCACGAAGCAGGTCCCCGGCGAGCCGAGGGCGCGGGACTGCAGTGCCTCCCGGCCCTCGGACAGGCCGTCGGCCGCGTAGGCGTCGTGTTCCAGCGCGACCACGGCGTCCCAGTCGTCGTCGGCCAGCTGCCGTATCAGGAGGTCCTCGTTCATCCGGCCGCCCTGACCGTCCCGTCCGCGCCGTCCGGCCCGTCCGCGCCGGGGTGCAGGCCCTCCGCGCGGGCGGCGGCCACCATCCCCGCCCAGGCCTCCACCAGCACCGCCCAGCGCTCGGCGTCCTGCCGCGCCTCGTCCAGGAGCCGCTGCCGCTGCCCGGCCACCACGTCCGCGAGCTCGGTGTACTTGCCGCCCAGCTTGCGGTAGGAGCGGTCCAGGACGTCCAGGCAGTGCTCGTTCCCGGCCCGGTCCCGGTCGACGCTGCCCCGCACCAGGCCGAGGATCGGCTCGACCCTCAGCCCGTGCCGCTCGTCCAGCAGCCCGCGACCCAGGTCGATCATGCCGCCGTAGACCGGGTACAGGTACAGCATCGAGAGCAGGAACTTGACGAACCGCATCTGGTAGGAGAGGAAGCCGGCGCCGGTGCGGCGTTCGGGCGTGTAGTAGTTGACGATGTGGCGGTTGTGGACGACGCCGGGCAGCCGGGAGTGGACCAGGGCGTGCAGCAGGGCGTAGTCGCTGCCGATGGTCTCGGTCGAGGGCAGCAGCGGCAGCACCTCGTAGGCCCGGTGGTCCAGGGCGATGTTGCACATGTAGACGTCCCAGATGTCGGGTACGCCGATGACGGATTCGTCGGTGCCGAACGGCTCGGAGCCGGCGCCCTTGAAGGACACGTCCACCATCGCGTCCCTCTCCTCCTCCGACCACACCGGCGGGGTCCACAGACGCACCACGTCGCGGTAGACGGCCGGGTCCAGCTCGTGGATCTCGCCGATGTCCACGTTGAGTTCGCCGATGAAGGAACCGCTGACCAGCATCACCGGCTTGTCCGCGTCGGCCGGGTCGAGCTCGGAGCGGGACACACCGGCCACCGCCTCGCCGGCCGGGCGGCCGATCGAGAGCAGCTCGTGGTGGATCGGGAAGACCTTCCGGCCGTCGACGACCTGGAAGTCGGCGTCGTCGTTGCGCAGGTGCGCCGAGGTGCAGCCCAGGGCGGCCGCGCCCAGGAAGAGCCGGTTGACGCAGGACCCGTACGCGACGGCCCGGGGGAGCATCAGGTCGAGCAGCAGCTCGGGATCGTCGGCCCCGGAACGCTCGGCCACCCGGCGCAGGAACTCCCGCTGCCGCGTCTCGCCGAGGTGGTGGACGAACACGCCGGGAGTGGGGGCCAGTGAGGCCACGGCCGCCGCGTTCTTCGCGAACCCGGCGTCGCCGGTGGTGTCGAGGACGAGGAGGTGCACCTCGACCCCGAAGTGCTCGACGGCGTAGGCCGCCTCCTCGGCGAGGTCCACGATGGTGCCGGGGCAGGGGCGCATGGTGGGCAGGGCGAGGCAGACTCGTTGCATGGTGTGCGATTCTCCGTCGGATCGTCAGATGTGTTGTCGTGCTCGTTGGTTGAGCGATCGGCCGATGTCCTGAGCGGCGGCTCCGACCGGCCCGTCGCGCCACATCGGGCCCGCCCGGCCGGTCGGCGGGGCCGGACGGATCCCGCGCGTGCGCAGGCTCCGATCGATCGTCGGATCCATGCGCCCGTGCGGGATCAGGGCATGCCAAGGCCGTACGGATCGCTCAAAGCCGCAGTGGAGTCGTCGAGTTGAGGGGATGGCGGTGTCCGTTCCGGGTCCGCCGCACTCCGCCGGACTCCTGTGGATCACCTTGCTCCACCACGGTGGACTAGACCAACTTCGGTGTCAACGGCGTGCTTTCAGGGATCGGCCGGCGCCCGTCGACACTGCCCGATCGGGCAGGCGCCCCTGCCCTCGCGCGGACTTCGCCGCGCTCGCCGCCCGCGTCCCGGTCGGCGACGGCGGCTCACCTGCGCGTCCGGCCACCCGGTCGAGGGGTGACGCTCACCGCGCCCCCGCGCGTCGGACGATCTTCCTCCACATCGCATCCGTTAGCATGCATGTTCGGTATTCGGACACGCGGGCCGGCCGATGGCCGGTTCGAACGCATGGGGGGCATGCATGGCAGATCCTGACGCCGGCTTGCAGTTCAAGGTCAATCCGGCCGAACTGGACGGCTGCGGACAGAGCGCGCAGCACATCGGGGGTCTGATACCGGGTGAGACGTCGAAGCTCGCGGAGCCGTGCAACCAGGCCGCCGGCACCCTGCGGGGCTGGCTGACGGCCGCCGCGGTGCGCGACTGCGGCGCCAACTGGAAGACGCTGCTGGACAAGCTCGCCGGTGACATGGGCGACGTCGGCACCAAGCTCGCCACGACGGCCACCTACTACCGTCAGGTCGAGAAGGACATCCACCAGAGCTTCCGGAACCCGGCCGCGCCGCTCCCGGACGCGCCGGACCCGTTCGGCACGACGTTCGTCCCGGGCCCGGTGAAGCCGGCCGGCGCGAAGGCGGCGGAGTAGCCCGGTGGACATCAAGACCCTGTACGACGCGAACGTCATCAACATCATCACCGCGAAGAACGCGTTCGACGCGCTCCACTCGGCCTTCGGCCGGCACATCGAGTCCTGGCAGCACGAGGTCTCCGACCGGCTCGTCAACTCGCACTGGACCGGCACCGCGTCCGACCACGCCCAGGCCCGCATCCGCTTCCTGGGCACCGAACTCCAGTCCGCGAAGCAGGAACTGGGCCTGGTCAGCAAGGCCCTGCAGGACGCCTTCGACGGCTTCGCCGCCGCCCAGGCGCACCTGATCGGCGCCCTCGACGACGCCAAGGCCCAGAAGCTGACCGTGGCCGCCGACGGCGGGATCACCTGGGATAACGACCCGGGCTCCGCGAACTTCGCCGGCACCGGCGCCGAGGGCCGGGCCAAGCAGATCCAGGCCCGGATCACCGCCGCGCTCAACGAGGCCGACCACGCGGACCGGACCATCAGCGCCCGGCTCGCCCACCTCGCCACCAACGCGAGCAACGGCACCGGCCTCGACTCCGCCACCGCGAAGGCCGACACGGACGCCGCCGACGCGCTCCAGCGGATCCCCGCCGCCGGCACCGACCCGAACGGCGTCAAGGCCTGGTGGAACGGCCTGACCGAGGCCCAGCAGCAGCGGATGGTCCTCAACCACCCGGAGCAGCTCGGCAACCTCGACGGCATCCCCGCCGCCGCCCGCGACCAGGCCAACCGGACCAACCTCAAGAACCTGATCCGGGAGCGCCAGCGCCAGATCGACGCCCTCGGCCCCGAGCCGAAGCGGTACCTGGGGTACTTCAGGGGCGAGCCCGTCATCAACCCCGAGTACGAGAAGTGGAAGGACAGGCGCGAGGCCCTGAAGGAGAAGCTCGCCGGCTTCCAGACCATCCAGGACCGGCTCGACGGCAAGCTGGACGGTGGTGCGGGCGGGCCGGGCTCCAACCCGCCGCTGCTGTTGCTCGGGATCGGCGAGCAGGGGCAGGGCCGCGCGATCGTGTCCTGGGGCGACCCGGACAAGGCGCGGAACGTCTCGTCCCTGGTGCCCGGGCTGAACAGCACCGTGTCCGGCGCCGCAGGGGGCGACACCATGACGGCGAAGCGCATCTACGACGCCGCGGTGAAGAGCGCGGGGGACAACAAGGAGACGCCGAGCGTCGCCTCCGTGTTCTGGCTGGGGTACGACGCGCCGCAGCTGGACGGCCCCTCGGTGCTCATGCAGGACCGGGCGGAGGAGGGCGGGGCCGCGTACAACAAGTTCCTCACCGGACTCCGGGCCACCCACGAGGGCGCGCCGGCCCATATGACCGCGCAGGGCCACAGCTACGGCTCCCTGGTGGTCGGGAAGGCGACCCAGCAGCCCGGCGGCCTGCCCGTCGACGACATCGTCCTGGTCGGCAGCCCGGGCGTCGGGGTGGAGAAGGCGAAGCAGCTCGGGATCGGTGCTGACCACGTGTACGTCGGCACCGCCAAGAACGACCCCGTCGCGGCCGCGCCGTCCCCCGGGATGCTCATCCCCGGCTGGGCCGCGGTCGAGGCGATCACGAATCCCGACGGGTCGTGGCACGGCACGGACCCGGCGAGCGAGAGCTTCGGCGGGCAGCGCTTCTCGGTGGCGGACGGGACCATGGGCGACTCCCACGACAACTACTTCGGGAAGCACGGCAAGGGCGGCGACTCGCTCTCCAACATCGGGAAGATCGTGAGCGGCCACGGGTCCACGATCACCAGGGAGGACCCGAGGTGAGGGCCGCCGTCCGGCGCACGGCCGTGCCGGCGGTGCTGCTGGCGCTCCTGGCCGGCTGGTACGCCTGGCCGGAGCCCGAGGAGCCCACCGTGCCGGTCGAGCAGGCGCAGCACCGGATCGAGGCCGAGCTCGCCGACGTCGCCGGGGCCTTCCACCCGGGGCTCCAGTGGGCCGCGCCGCGGTACGGGAGCGACCCGGAGCTGACCGGACTCTGCGGCACGTCCGGGTGCAGGAGGACGGGCCGGTCGGAGATGAACGCCAAACAGGCGGCCCGGGTCCGGATCACCTCCGGGCGTGATCAGGAGCCGCTCGACATCGTCCAGGCACTCTGGACGGGCAAGGGCTACCCGGTCGCCCGCAACAAGGGCTCGGTGGAGGTGAAGGGCCAGGGGTTCACCCTCTGGTTCGCCGTGGGTGTGAACGGGTGCGCCGAGGTGTGGGCCTCGGTGTTCAACGTCACCGACATCGGCGATGACAACCGGCACGGCGGGTTCGGCCAAGGACCGCCGGACCACTCCGCCCAGTGCGCGACGGCCGACGACCCCTACTGGTCGCACTGACACCGGGCGCCCGCCCCGCCCGACCCCCTCGGGCCGGGCGGGCGCCGGGCCACGGGGTCGGGACTCAGCGCTCGTAGTGCACCGTCACCGGGGCGTGGTCGGACCAGCGCTCGGGGTGGGTCTCGGCGCGTTCGACGTAGGCCTCGGTGGCGAGGGCGGCGAGGCCGGGGGTGGCGACCTGGAGGTCGATGCGCCAGCGGATAGACGTCTTTTGTAAAAGGTCCACCCGTTCGAGTGCAGGTTGTTCGAGGGTGCCCGCTGGCCCGGGCGGTAGGGGACCTCCTGTGAGCATCATGACGTCGTTGGTGCCTGTTCGGGCGGTGGTGGGTTCGCGTGTTTCGGATACGCACGGGGACGAGGGCAAGGTCTCGCCGGCGACGATGGGCCTGAAGCTGACCGGCCGCTCGGTGAGGGCGCGCAAGGTCGCCCGGGACGCGAAGGGCCTGCCGATCCGGAGGGCCAAGCCGCTGTTCACCGAGGAGGAACGGGCGGCGGTCCAGGTGGCGATGGACGAGCGCGCGATCACGACGGAACGCTCGAACGGCGCCTCGCCCTGGCTCGGCGTTGCGCACTGCGACCGCTGCGGCGACCGGTTCTACCGGCAGGTGAACCTCGCCAAGAACGGCAAGGTCTACGAGTACTACCGGTGCGCGAAGACGGCCGGCAAGCCAGCCTGCAAGGGCCGGTCCGTCAAGGGCGAGCGCGTCACCGCGGTGATCGCCGCCCTGGCGGAGCGCCTTGCCGGGCTGGCGATGACGGTACGCAGGTTCATCCCCGGCGAGGACCACACCGAGCAGCTCAACCATGTCACCCAGGCCATGAAGGATCTCCGCGAGGAGAAGCGCCGGAACCTGTTCGACTACCCCGGCGGCGACGACGAGTACGCCGAAGCTCTCGAAGTCCTCGGCGACGAACGCCGCCGCCTCGCCGCCCTCCCACAGCGCCCCTCCGCCTGGGTCGAGGTCGAGACCGGCCAGACCTTCGTTGACGCCTGGGCCCAGGCCGACCAGGAAAGGCGCCGCCAGCTCCTCCTCGGCCTCAAGGCCCGCCTCTACATGACACCCACCGTCGAAGGCTGGTACCTGCCCGCCGAACTCGAAGCGCGGGTTGGACGGCTGGAACGCGCTGGCAGTACGGCGTAGGTCGGGCGCGCCGCGATCGATTGGACGGCCTGCCTACAAGCCCGCCGCTCCAGCAGCCAGGGAGACCGGGAAGCGGGCCCGCCTCCTCGCGTCAACCCCACTCCGGGCACGCCGCCGCACGGGTGACCAACCACCCGTCACCGCCCGGCCACCGTGACCCCCGCGGCGGGTGCGGGGAAGACTGCCAGCCCTCCAACGGCAAGGTCTCCATCGACGGCTGACCCCCGCTTGCGCGGGGAGGGCGGGATCGGTCAGCCGATCGGTGGTGCGAGGTACTCCAGCGCGTAGCCGTCGCCGGAGGGGGTCACGCGGGCGATGCCGGGTGAGTCGAGGTGGGCGCCGGCTACGTAGTGGTGGGGTCGGGTCAGTTGTTCGAGGAGGGCCGCTCGCGCGGTGCGGGCCTGGGTCTGGTTGCCGTCGAGCTCCCAGGACACGTTCGGCTGGTCGAATTGGAGCGTGGGGACGTGGACGGTGTCGCCCCACGCGAGGAGGTGGCCGGTGCTGCTCCTGATGTGGTAGACGGTGTGGCCGGGAGTGTGGCCGGGGGTCGGGACCGCGGTGGTCCAGTCGTTGATCGCGACCTTCTGCGATACCGGTACGACCCGGTCGCGAATCGGCGCGAGCCGCCCGGTGAACACCGAGGTGTCGCCCTCGCCGATCCATACGCGCTCGAGTTCGGCGAACGCCTCCGAACCGTCCGGCGTGATCAGCCCGCTCACGTGGTCTGGGTGGTTGTGGGTGATGGCCACATCGGTGATACGCGCGGGGTCGATTCCCGCTTCGTCGAGCGCCTCGTAGATCAGTCCCATGGTCGGGTCGTGCCAGTTGTCGGACGCGCCGGTGTCGATGAGGACCGACCGCGTGCCGTCGGTGACGAAGAAGGCGTTGACCGACAGCCGCAGGTTGCCGCCGACCAGCGGGACGGCGGCCGGCAGCACATCCAGCGCGCACCCGTCCTCGTCGCGCAGCCGTGTCGGCGGCATGTCGATGTACCCGTCTCGCAACGAGACCACCTGCAGGTCGCCGAATTCGAACGTGGCATGGTGCCGGCCACTCGATATCAAACGCATGAACCGCTCCGTGGTGTTGGGCGCACGCCGCGCGTCTCTGATAGAAGATCAAATCTTCTTTAGGAGAAACCTTACACTGTGGGCAGCGAGGCACACATCGATTTGAGGAGCACGGTGGTCGGGCAAGACGGAAGAGCGGCCGAACCGCGGGGCGGTGACGACCTGGCCGGCGCATTCGGCGGCAACGTGCGGCGACGCCGTGAGGAGGCGGGCCTGACGCTGGAGCAGCTGTCCGCACAGTCGTCGGTCAGCCGGGCGATGCTGTCCAAGGTCGAACGCGGCGAGAAGAGCCCGACGATCGGCGTCGCGTCCAGGATCGCCCACGCGCTCGACGCGTCGCTCTCGGAGCTGGTCGGTGCGCCGGCTGCTGCCACGTCCGGTGTGGCCATCGCCATGCGCAAGAACGACCGCCCCGTCTTCCGTGACCCGGAAACCGGTTTCGAGCGGCACATCGTGTCGGCGGCCCCGGGCGCGGGACGAGCCGAGATGGTCGTCCACTACCTCCCCGCGCAGGTCTCCACCGGGCTGCTGCCCGCGTACCCGCCGGGTACGGAGAAACAACTCGTGGTGCTGAAAGGCACCCTCACCGTGGCGATCGGCGGGATCACCGAGACCCTGGGCACAGGCGACTCCCTGTTCTTCCAGGCCGATGCGGACCACGGCTTCGCCAACCGGACGAATGCTCCCTGCGAATACATCATGGTCATCTCGCGCAGGACCTGATCGGCCGCCTGACGCTGCCGCGACAGGCGGAGGCGCTCCCGCGCCGGGCGGCCACCGGCCGACGGCGCGGCTCTGCCTGAGGTGGCACGACGGAACGGCACGGGCGCGGTGCGTCCTGCGGATCGTCGGCCCGGGGGCCGAACTGGCGGGTGAGCACCACCGATGACGCGCCACGGGGGCACTCCGCAGGCCCGCAGCGCCCTCGGTAGGATCCCCTTAGCGGCATCGGTAGCAGTGCAGATGAACGAGGGGGATACGTGATCGAGTTGGCCGAGATGATCGCAGCACTGCGGGGCGAGCTCAATGCCGCGATCGCGGGCGGCGACGGGCAGGCGGTGCGCTTTGAGCTCGGCACGATCGAGATCGAGGCGACCGTGGCCGTGGAGAAGGCGGCTGGCGCTAACGGCAAGGTCCGCTTCTGGGTTGCCGAGGCAGGCGCCGACGGCAAGCTGACGCACACCCGGACCCAGAAGATCACCCTCACCTTGCAGCCCGCCCTGGTCTCCGGCGGCGCCCCGGCCCCAGGCGGCGTCCGGGTTCCGGTGATGATCTCCGGCGCTGAGGTGGATCGGGAGCGCTAGGTAGATGACGGGGCTTCAAGTCGAGCGGGTCGCCGAGGTCATCGTTGAGCTCACCGGTGGTGCTCGTCGGCGCGGCTCGGGATACTTGGTTGCCCCTAGAAAGGTCCTCACGGCCGCGCACGTTGTCGTGGACGCCACCTGCGTCGAGGTGCGGTTCGACGCCGACCGCCCCGACGAGCGGACGATTGAGGCACGGACGGTCTTCGCCCACTGGGGCATCGACCTCGCCGTACTGACACTCGCGGAACCCGGCGGCGACGGCACGGTGTCCTACGGCCGGGTCGGCGAGCACGACGCACCCCTGTACTGCAGCGCGGCGGGCTTCCCCCGCTTCAAGCTCCGCAGGGACCCCGACGGCACCGGCTACCGCGACCTGGAACACGTCCAGGCGATCTGCTCCCCACTCGCCAACCGCCGCGAAGGCACCCTCGACCTACGGGTGGCAGCCCCCGCCGCCACCCCGGACGGCTCCCCCTGGGAGGGCATGTCCGGGGCCGCCGTCCTCAGCAACGGGCTCCTCGTCGGGATCGTCCGCGAGCACCACCTGAGCGACGGCCGAGGGCGGCTCGCCGCCAGCCGGGTGGACCGCTGGGTCGAACACCTCGGTGCGAGTGAACTCGACGCCCTGTCCGGGCTCCTGGGCGCCGCGATCGACCCCCTCCAGCTGCCTGACGCGAGCCACGCGGCCGTGGCGGGTCGACCCGCCGCCGGCCTGCGCGCCCTGCTCCACGACCTGGTCCCGGACCGACTCGACGACCGGGCCGCCGAACTCGCCGAACTCGTCGACTTCTGCGCCGGCGCCGAACCGTACCGCTGGCTTCAAGGACCGCCTTGGTCCGGCAAGACCACGCTCGCCGCCTGGTTCGCGCTGTACCCGCCGCCAGGCGTCGTCCCGGTCTGCTTCTTCGTCACCTCTCGGCAAGTTGGCCAGACTGACAGCGCCGACTTTACCGAGCAGATGATCCGTCAACTCACGCCACTCACCGGTCAGAATGCCGATCCGGGTAGCGCGCCGGTCGACCGCGACTGGCAGCGCCGGCAGCTACTCCGCGACGCGGCGGCGCGCCTGGCTCGCGACGGCGCCACCCTTCTGCTGGTCGTTGACGGTCTCGACGAGGACCGGTCCGCGCGGTCCAGCATCGCCGCACTGCTCCCAGAGCGCCCGCCTGCGAACGTCCGCGTTCTGGTAACCAGTCGCTCCAGCCCCGGCCTTCCCTCCGACGTCCCCGGCGGCCACCCACTGCGGCACTGCCCAGTCACCCGGCTCGTCGCCACCGCCTCCGCCCTCGGCGTCGAGCACGACGCGCGCCACGAACTCGGCCAGGCGCTGGCAGGCGACACCGTGGACCGCGAGATCCTCGGTCTGCTGACCGCCGCCCGCGGCACCCTGACCATCGCCGACCTGCGCGAGCTGACGGGGCGTGAGCAGTTCGTGGTGCGCGCGCGGCTGGACAGCCCGTTCGGCCGGATCCTGCGCGAACGCGGCGAGCGGGCCGGGGACTCCTTCGTGCGCGGATACATGTTCGCGCACGAGACGCTGTTCGCCGCTGCCCTCGACACCTTCGGGCCGGACCTCGAGCCCTACCGCGAGCGGATCCACGCCTGGGCCGAGCGCTACCGCGCCGCAGGCTGGCCGCCGCAGAGCCCCTGGTATCTGCTGCGCCAGTACGGCCGCTTGGCTGTCAGCGAGCAGGACGCGCCGCTGGCCACCGACCTCGCCACCGACCCACGCCGCCACGACCGGCTGCGCGCGGTGACCGGCAGCGACCAGCCAGCTCTTGCGGAGATCGCCGCGGTGCGGCAGCTGATTGGCCGCCAGGTCACGCCGGACCTGGTGAGGCTGGCCGCTCTCGCCGCCGCTCACGGGCTGGTGTCCCGTCGCAACAGCGCGACGCCACCCGAGGTGCCCGTGATGGTCGCTCGCCTGGGGCAGCCGCGCCGTGCGGAGGGTCTGGCGCGCAGCATGACCGGTCCGGGGCGGCTGGACGCACTGGTCGGTGTGGCGCAGGTGCTGGCCGAGGCCGGCGACGGACGGGTGGGCGAGTTGGTCCGTGAGGTCCAGCGGCTGGCTGCGGACGTGGGGCCCTACGACCCGCCGTCCGAGGCCCTCTACCGGCGCGACCTGCTCGCCGCGGGTGCCGTCGCACTGGCCACCGCGGGCGAGGGAGTGGCGGCCTTCGCGCTCGTGGCGGCGGCGGAGGAGGAGGTGTTCCCGTGGAGCGAGTACGAGTCCGAGGAGGAGGCCGAGCACCTGGTGCCCGGGCTCAAGCTGCGGCGGGGGGATTTCAGAACCGCGCTGTCCCTGACCGCTGTGGCCAAGGCTCTTCGACCGTTCGATCCATGTCTCGCCGAGCAGGCGCTGGCCATCGCCGAGGCCACGCTCGAGGACAAGCCGGTGGTCGCCCGGATCCGCCTCCTGGCGGCCCTGGCCACTGCCCATGCCGAGGCCGATCCGGCGCGCGCCACGCAGCTGACGGAGCGTATCGACCAGGAGGTCGCGCTGGCTCTCGACACAGCGCTCCTTCAGCACAGCCCGTCGTTCGACCTCGCGTGGGCAGCCGACGCTCTCCTCGCGACACATCCGGTGGCCGCCGCCCGACTGGCCCGCGCCGCGGCCGAGCTCGCGACGGCGTCGCTCCAGCCGTCGGACGTGTTCGACAGTGACCGTATGCTGTCCTTCCTGAAGACGCTGATCCGCACCGGTCAGGTCGCCGAAGCCGAAGAACTCGTGGGCCGGATCGCTACCGACGAACTGCTCACCGAGCGGGTTCGCCGGGCGGAGGGAACAGGCTCCTATTCTCTGACGCACTGGCTGGCGCCGATGTGGGCATTGGTCGCCGAAGGCTGGGCTTGGGCGGGTGTGCGAGAGCGAGCCCAGACGGTGGTCAAGAACGCTTTCGCGCCCGGCCAAGCACCAGCGGAGGTCCTCGCCCAGGTCAGCCGAGCCTTCGCAGAATCCGGGGACCTCCGGGAAGCCAGCCGCTGGGCCGAGCTGATCCCGGACCCCAGGCAACGGGCGAGGGCGCTCTGTGCGATGGCGGAGCACACCCTCGTCCAGGACTGGGAGCAGGCGCTGCGACTCGCGGAGGAGGCGCTTCAGGCGTCCTCTCGGACAGCATCCCGCGATCACGACCGGCTGGCCGATCAACGGCAGGCGGCACTGACGGACGCGCTGGCCTCCTGCGGAGACTTCACCGCAGCCCGCCGTGAAGCTCAGTCGATCGCCGGTCCGTTCGAGCGGGCTTGGGCACATGCGGCGGTGGCGGTCCGGCTCCACGAGAGCGGTGACGACTCAGGCGCCGACGAACTCGTCGGCCAGGCCTGGCGAGACCTTGAGGACGACACCAACGGGTCCGGCGGGAGGAAGCGTGCCGAGGCGCTGATGACGGTGGGGGAGGCCCTTGCACACCTCGGGCCGTCGACCCGGCTGACCACGGTCCTGGACCTGTTGGCGGGGGGCGAGCACTGGGCTTCCCGCGGGTTCGTTGCGGCGCTCCGGTCCCACGATCCCGATCGGGCCCGCGCCCTCCTGGACGGCTACGAACACCAGATCGGGGAAGCCGAGGATCCCGGAGTCGAGATCGCCCGCTGCGTCGATTTCCTCGCAACGGTAGGGCGGCTCGACCCGCCGCGAACGCAACGCGTGCTGGACATGCTGTGGCAGGCCGCCGATGACGGTGATCCGATCTTCGGCCTTGCGCTCTGGCGACTGTCCGACCCCTGCTACCTGGCACTGGCCGGTCTGCTCCTGCAGCGCGACTTCCCGCAGCGGGCGCGCCGACTGCAGGAGCACGTCGACGAGTACTTGTCCGGCTGCGGGGCGGACAGCTTCGAGCCGCAGTTGTTCGGGACACTGGCCCTCACCCATGCCGCACACGGGCATTGGGCTCAGGCCGAGGACTGGGTCGAGAAGGTGTGGGAGGCTCCCGAAGACTGGGCCGCCACTAGGTGCGCGCTGGCGGTGACCATCGGTGGGCTCCGCGGGTCGGCGCTGACGACCCCGTTGATGGCCGACGGCTGGCTCAAGCAGGTCCGGTTCTGCATAGAGGCGTTCGCACCCCTGTCCCCGGTGGACGACACCTGCCTGGCCCGCGCCCGGAGCCTGCTGACGGACGTAATGCTCAGCGACCACTGGCACCATGCCCTGCCCGCCCTAGTCGATCTGGTCCCCGAGGCAGTCCTGGCTGTCCGCGACGTCGTCCTTGACCACCGCAGCCGGGCCTGAGAAGAGCGGTGCGCACGTCGCCCAGACCATGAAGGATCTCCGGCAGGAGAAGCGCCGAGGCCTGTTCGACTACCTCGGTGGCGATGAGTACTCCGCAGCCCTCGAAGTCCTCGTCTGTGAACGCCGGGCGGGGTCTTCGCCGACCTGGGTGCGAGCCGATCAGGAACGCCGCCGCCAACTGCTGATCGGCCTCCACAGTCTGGCTCTACATGACGCCGGCCATCGAAGGCCGGTACCGACCCTTGAGCTCGAGCATCGGCGGGACGAGAGTGGGCGGAAATTGGCAAAGTCTCACGGCACAAGCTGTGTACGGACTGCTGAGGCTCCGGCTCGGCTGTCCGATCCGATGTCGCCAGGCACCTCGTCGCGATGGCTCAGGCGCACGCGAAGCGCGAGGGCAGGGGTTGCTGGTCATCCGCTCCTGGTCCTCGAACGGCCCGTCGATGGCGAGTGGTTCACTGACTGGGGCCGGCCCTTTGCGTGATCTTCCGCGTGGCCATCCGTCGCTGCAGGCGCTTGACACGAAGGCTGAGCAGGCCGGTCTCGGCAGGGCCGAGATCGGTACGTGGCGCGCCGCGGTCAGTCTCTACGTGCTGCCGTGGCGCGTCGCGGAACAGGAGACGCGTGCCGCTGTGGTCGAGCGTCTCGGGCTGCTGCCTGCTGCCTGCTGCCTGCTGCAGCGGAGGCGGTGGTGCTGGCCTTGCGCAACGCCGTGGCAGAGCACGCTGACGCCAACGCGGCAACCAGCCGGCCAGAGACGGCAGGGCTGAGCCGAACGGGCATCGGCCGAATCGTGACGGAGGTCGCGGAGACCATCGACCGCACTTCGCTGGAGGAGGCGCTAGCCGAGGGGCTCTGTGAGCCGGTGGACTTCGACCGGCCGCTGCAGTCGGCCGGATTCTACGAAGGTGTCGATGTGCAACCCGATCACATCGCCGCCGGGCTGCCCGCGCCGAGACTGGGGCCAACCGGGCAGGTCACGGCAGCGGTGGACCGAGGCCAGAGCGTGCTCGTGACCGGTCCTGCGCCACGTCCGCGCAGTCCTTCGCCGACCGGCGGTGGCGATCACGTTGAAGCCCCGCTCGGCGAAGACCATGCCCTCCGGTCCGTCCAGTTCGGGGATCGCGACCACCCGCTCGGAGAGCAGGGACAGCAGCGAGTCCTGCACCTCCAGCGAGCAGCGGGTGATCTCCTCGAACCTGACCAGCCGGCCCTCGGCCATGCCGCGCAGCATCGGCGCGGGCACCAGCGAACGGGTGGAGGGGCCCTCCGAGACGAGCAGGGCGTAGTTCCACGAGTGCTTGATCTGGTCCTCGGTGGTCGCCACACCGCCCTGCACGGTCAGCCGGTACGTGCCGCTGACCGCCGCCGCGATCAGCTCCGACAGCAGGGACTTCGCGGTGCCCGGCTCACCGACCAGCAGCAGGCCGCGGTTGGTGGCCAGGGTCACCAACGCGCGCTCGACCAGGGCCGGGTCGCCGACGACCTTGCGGGCGATGCCGGCCGTCCCGTCGCCGACGATGAACCGGCGGGCCGCGCGCAGGCTCGGCTCTCAGCTCGGCGGGTGGTGGTCGCGGTCCTCGGCGCGCAGCGCGGCCGGCTCCTCGGCGATTCAGACCTCGGCGGGCGGTCGCCGGCGATCCTCCTCGGGGGTGGTCGTGGTCACGGCAGCCAATCCCACGTGGTCGTCGGAGAGGTGGCGAGGGGTCACAGCGTGGTCAGTTCGGTGAGGTCGGCGATCACCTCGGAGGCGATCACCGGGTCGAGCTCGGCGAAGGTCGGGAAGGTGCGGTTGTGGGTCCAGTAGTCGCCCGGGCGCCTGTCGAGCCACACCGTTTCCAGCCGCTGCTCGGGGTAGGAGTCGAACATGCCGACGGCGATGCCCTCCTCCGGGGCGATCACCACGTAGAGATCGGGCCCGACCCGGCGGGACAGCCAGCGCTCGACGCCGTTGTCCTCGGCCTCGCCGCGCCGCCAGCCGAGCCGTTCCATGCCGACCAGCCGGACGGTGGGCAGCACCGGACCGTTCTCGAAGCGGGTCAGGCGGTGGCCGGCCCGCTCCTCGTCGGTCAGCGCGTACACCGGGCGGCCGAGCTGATGGAACGGCTGCAGGATCTCGTAGTCGGCGAACAGCTCCGACCAGTCGGCGAGGCCGTCGTCGAGCAGGAGCGGGTGCGCCAGCCGGACGGAGGCCGTGGCCGGCAGCGCGAACGCCTCGTCCCGGACGTCCGCCAGGGTGCGGTCCTCGGCGACGCGGAACGCCGTCACCGTGCCGGCCGTCTCGGACAGCCACACCAGGCGGCGCACCAGGTGCCACAGCAGCGGATGCCCGACGAAGAGCTGGTCGAACTCCTGCGCCGTCCACGAGCGTCGGGTGACCATCGCCTCCTCCAGGCGGCGGATCTGGTCCCCCGCCACCGTGCGGACGTCCTTCTTGAGCGCGGCGAAGCGCTTGCGCTCGGCAGGCGCCAGCTCGGCGTCGTCCCGCGCCCCCGGGGCGGGCAGGTCCTTGCGGCGGGCGCCGTCCGCGTCCAGCACGTACGGCTTGAGCTGCTCGTCGAAGCCGACCGTGAACGTCCGGGTGCCGTAGTCGATGACGGTGGTCCCATCAGCGTCCAGCCCGAAGTCCGGAACCAGGCGGTCTGACAGCTGATCCCCGGTCAGGCCGAGACCGGCCGCCACCTCGGAGATCTTCTCCTGGGCCCGGGTCTTGAGCGCCTTGAACTTCACTCGCTGTGCGATGCCGTGCAGGTGCAGCAGGGCCACGTCGGTGCCGATGACGGCCAGCACCTCCAGGCCGTCCACCGCCCGGTGGTGCGCCCCCTCGCCCGGCCAGGCGCGGAGCACCGGCGTCAGTCGGCGGACCGTATCGTCGTCACCGAACCGGCCGAGCGCGTGCAGTGCCCAGCCGTCCTGGGCCGGCATGCCGGCCAGCCGCCACTGCTCGAACACCGCCCAGCAGAACTCCGTCAACGACCGCGGCTCGCACAGCAGGGCCACCTCGTCGAGGCCCGGGTAGAACGCCTTGGGCGCGGACAGCGCGAGCATGGTGAGTACGTGCCGCACCGCGTCGGCGGGCAGGGCGCCCTCGCCGCCGCGCAGCAGCAGTTGCGGCAGCATCACCGGTTCCGTCCAGTCGCAGGGCGGGGACAGCTTCGCCGGGAGCGCGGTCACCAGCGGGTCGGCCGACAGCAGTGCACCCACGGCCTCCTCCGCCTTCGGCCCGTACTCGGCGGCCACCACGCGCACCGCCGCCGCGCCGTGTGCCTCGGCGATCACCCGCAGGGCCTGCTCGGCGCCGTGCCGGGCCGTCCCGGCCTTCCCGAGCGCGGAGGGCACCAGCAGCCGGGCCGCGTCCATTCCGTGCCGGGTGAACCAGGAACGCGCGGTGCTCCTAGCCGACTTGAGGCGCACCAGCCAGTCCGCCATGGCCTCGGCCACCCGGGCGTCCAGGTACGGAAGCAGCAGGGGCGCGTGCGTGGCAGGGTTCCCCATCGCTGCGGCCCGGATCGGTTCGACGGCGTCCGTCCCGAAGCGGGCGGCGACCCGGCGCAGGGAGTCCCCGGAGTGCCAGATGCGCTCACCGGCGCGCCACTGCGCGAGCAGGGGCCGGGCCAACTCCTCGTCGCCGTACGCGAACAGTGCGAGCTCGGCGTGCTGTCCGCCGCGCAGCCGCGCGTCGTGGGGTTGCCCGATCCTGGCCCGGATCGTGGCCGCGATCCGCTGCCAGTCGTCGTCAGACCAGCTCGTGTACCAGGACTCGGAGGTCGCCGCCCACGTCTCGCGCTCACCCGGCAGCCACCGCATCTGCGGTTCCCGAGGCGCGCTGAGGCCGGTCAACACGCGGGGCTTGCCGGCGGAGCGCGGCCGCGTCCACGGCGGGCTGGTGAACAGCTCCGGCAGCGAGTCGGGGCCGACCTCCGGCACCCGCTCGCCGAGGTCGGTGAGCGGCTCAACCAGGGCCGCCTGCTCCGGCGTCAGCTCCGGCAGCAGTTCGAGCGCGGTCGCGCGGTGGACGGCGACGTGGCCGGTGAGGAGCTGCCGGGCGAGCTGCTGCGCGGCCGGGTCGGTGGAGGCCGCCGCGGCCTCGGCGAGCAGGCGCAGGGCACGCCGGGGGAAGCGGCGCAGACCGGCCATGAGGGCGGCGCGGGTGGACTTGATGCCGTCCTGCTGGGCCAGTAGCCCCCGGAAGCCCTCGTCGGAGGGGAGCTCGGCGAGCGCGTCCAGGATCCGCTTCTTGCCGTCCTTGTGGTGGTAGCTGGTGGTCAGGTCGTGCAGCATCACCGGTGCTGCGTCGCCGCCGAGGCCCTCCGCCACGGTCGCGATGATCTCGGTGGACCAACCGTCATAGCCCAGGCTCGGCAGCGGGGGGAGCTTCTCCAACGGTTCCGCCGAGGAGAGCGAGCACAGCAACATCGACCACTCGACGGCGGCCAGACGGGAGCTCGACGCGACGCACTCCTCGACCCAGGCGGTCTCGGACGGCACCAGGTACGCCGCCACCACCAGGCGGGTCAGGCTGTTGCGGCAGCCCGCCAGGGCCTCGACCGCCGCGCGGTGGGTCTCCTCGTCGCAGGCCGCCAGCAGCGACCGGACCCGGTCCGCGGCGGGACGGTACCCGCCGTGCCTCTGGTCGGCCCCGCGCCGGACGCGGGGGTGGACGGACCTCTGGTGGATCCAGTCGGTCTCGACAGCCGTCGTGAACAGCTCGACGGTCGCCCTGGCCGCGAACGGCAGGCCGAACTCCGCCACCCAGGCGTCCACGGCCACGCGGACCCCGTTGTTGCTGCGGTACGAGAACACGGAGGCGAGCACCGCCGCACCGAGCGGGTCCCGGCTGCCGGACTGGTGGGCGCGGGCGGCCGCGACCAGCTCCGGGTCACTGCGCTCCGAGGTGAGCGCCTGCTCCAGCCAGTCACCCATCTGCCGTAGCCCGTCGCGGTACGAGGTCACCGGCTCCTTCCCCAGCGCGGACGGCTTCCGGGGAATGCCGCCCCGGCGCGGGATCAGGGCCCGACGCCAGGCGTCCGGCATGACGAAGACGTCCTCGTCCTCGGGACCGGCGGCCTCGGCCGTGGGCGCGGACACGCCGGGCTGCGCCAAGGGCACAGGATCCGCCGCCGCACCCGGCTCCGTACCCGCCCCCGCACCGATCTCGCGGTAGCCCTTGCGCTCCTTCTCGGCGATCACCTTGGCGAAGTGCGCCTGCGCCTCCTCCACGGTCGGGAACGCCTTGACCTGCTCCCGCCCGTTCGTACCGGACCGCCCGTACCGCACGGTCACCGCGACACCGTCGACCGCGGCCTCCCAGAACTTGTCCGAGCCGCCCTCGACGAACTCCCAGCGCCGCACAGCCCCGCCCCTCTCCTCGCACTGATGATCAGGAGGCGAACGTTAGCGAGTCCCACCGACAAGTCCCCGGCCGACCACCCCCGCACTCACCTTCCGCCGAAGTCACCGTGTGCCGGCGCCTCGTGCCTCAGCGAGCGACGTACACGCCCTGAACGTATCGCCGGCGTCGATCAGTGACTGAAGCCACGTCTCGGCGTCGTCCTCCCGCGCGTCGGGGGCGTGGCTCAGGTAGAGGGCGTGGAACGCGGCCCGTACGCCGGGGCCATACGGGCGCCATCGCCGCAGACGTAGACCTGGGCCCCGGCTTCGAGCAGGGACCAGACCTCCTCGCCCTCCGCCGCGATGCGGTCCTGGACGAAGTGTGCGCCCGTCACCTAGGGGTCGAAGTAGGGAGGCAGGGGCTCGCAGGGAGCTCCTGAGACCCTTGATCACTCCCGTTATGAGAGGGCGGTTCGTGAGCCTTTGAGTGTTCTGTCGTCGCCTGATGGTGTGGGTGCGGGCGGAATCCGATGGCCCGCGGCCGGTGGCCCGATGGGGTTGCCCGCTTCGCTCCCACCCGTTCCGGCTCCGTCTTCACTGTCGGAGAGAACTCGTAGGCTGGTCAGCACACCAAACGACCGGAGGTTCTGTGTCCAGCCACCCTGGCGTACGCGCGCTGTCAGGCCTGCTCGCGCCATGCAGGCAAAGCAGCGAAGGAGCCCCTCATGATGTGGCCGGAGTAGCAGAAGCTGAACGGCGGCTCGGGATACGGCTGCCCTCGGACTACATCGCCTTCATAGAGACCTACGGAGCTGGCGGGATTGGCGGAGACCCGCTGTGGATACCCCCGCCATACCGCGCATCCGGAGGCGACAGTGTGGTCGACATGGCCGAACTCTTCTGGGAACAGGCCCCCGAGTTCTACTCCCGTTGGCTACCTGCCGAAGTAAGTGCCGACATGCTGCTGCGGTGGGGCTTCATAGAGGATGGCACTCACCTGTTCTGGCTGATGACAGGCAACGACAGTGACGCCTGGCCCATCGCCGACCTCTACGAGGACGGCGGCCCCCTCACCGTCCACGAAGACGGGTTCGCCGCCTACGTGCGACGCTGGTGCACCCCTGCCGCCGGCCTCACCGAGGAAGCGATGCAATTCATACATTGGCGCGAATACAACCACCTCATGGACCAGGGCCTCAACCCCTCTACAGGTCTCCCCTGGGCTATCTGAACGGGATTGCTGCGTCGCGAAATTCGGCTGGCTACTGCTTCCTGGTGAAGCTGCCGGTGTCGGCCTCGGTGAGGATGTCGAGCTTGACCAGGCGTTTCAGCTTGGCGCGGGTGCCTTCGATGTTCTTCGGCAGCGGATCGTGGTCGAGGGCCTCGCAGACGTCGGGGGCCCGTAACGGTCCGGTGGCCTCGTTGAAGGCGGCGAGGATGCCGCGGTAGTCCGGGTGCTCGGGCAGGTCCGGCGGGGCGGCCGGGAGCCGGTCCGCGAGTGCGGTGACGGTCTTCCGTGTGATCGCGAGGTGTTCGAGGTGGATCTCGGCCTCCCGCAGCCGGCCTTGCAGTTCATCGATCTGCGTGCGGAGGTCGTCGGCCAGGGCCTGGGCGGCGTGTTCTTGGATGTCGAGTGCGTCGAGCAGGGGCTGGAGGTTCACGCCGTCACCGCTTGGAGTTCGCGCCAGGTGGGCGTGCTCGCGCCGGTGAGGCGCCGGGCCATCACCTGGGTCATCGCCCAGTGGACGCGGGAAGCGGAGGAAGACGGGCGGTGCTCGTAGTCGCGGACCAGGCCCCGGTGCAGTATCAGGATCCCGTAGGTCTGCTCGACCCTCCAGCGTTTCGGCTGCGGGACGAACCCCGTCTGGTGCGGGTTGCGTTCGACGATCTCGACGTCGATGCCCAGGGTGGCACCGTACGCGACGACCTGCTTCTTGAAGCCCTGATCGACCAGGGCCTTCTCGACGGTGCCGCCGGTGTTCTCGGCGACCTGCTCCAGCAGGGCGATGCCCGCGGCGTTGTCGTGCGTGTTCGCGGCCAGGACGACGACGGCGATGACCAGGCCCAGCACGTCCACGGCCAGGCCCCGCTTACGGCCCGGCACCCGCTTCGCCGGCTCCCGTCCGGTCGTGGAAGCGGGCACCCCGGCGGCCACGTGGACACTCTGCGTGTCCAGCACCACCAGGGTCGGGTCCTCTAATCGGCGGGCCCGCTCACGGACCTGGCAGCGCAGGACTTCATGGATGACCTGGTCGGTTCCGTCGTCCCGCCACGCGGCGAAGTAGTAGTACGTCGCGCTCTTCGGCGGTAGATCGTGCGGGAGGTAGGCCCACTGGCAGCCGGTCCTGCTCTGGTAGAGGATCGCGTTCACGATCTCCCGCATCGCATAGGAACCCTGGTGGCCGCTCACCGAGCGATGGCGGTCCTTCCACACTGTGAGCACCGGCTCGATCAACGACCACTGCTCGTCCGACAAGTCGCTCGGGTACGGCTTGCGTTCACTCACCCCACCACCCCAACAGACCACCGGCCCCGAGCGGGTGGACTCCGCCCCAGCCCACACCATCAGGTGACAACAGAACCGGTTAAATACTCACGAACCTCCCTCTGAAGACTGGGCCAGCGCCCGATGTCGAGTGGCGCTATTGTCATCCTCACGGCCTGCCTGTATCTCGCCGCAGCGATTGGCTGACCCCACACGTGCACGGAGGAGATCGCCATTCGCATCCACCTCGCAGATTCCGGCTGTTCCCAGCGCGGGCGGACGGGCTGGCTGAAGCTGCCGCTATGACTCCCGTGCCGGACCGTGAGTAGCAGGGAGGTTCCTCGTGCGAGTCATACGCCGAGGGTTCGATGGCGCGCCCGTGTGAGTGCCACGTACAGCTTGCGGTGGTCCTCGTTGTCGTGGTCCAGGCCGCTGTGTAGGGCCCGCGCGTCGCTTTGGTCGAGACTCACCGCGACGGTATCCCATTCACGGCCCTTTGCCTGATGGGTGGTCAGGCCCAGGATAAGCTGCCCGGATGGGTGGGAGAGGCGTGCGCGGAGGTGCCGGAGGCGGTCGATGTGGTCGGGATGCCTACGGGGCATTGTCACCAACGACTCGCTGGCGATCGCAGCTGTGAGGCTCTTGAGCACGGCGGGGAGGTCATCGGTACTGGCGAGGGCGGAGAGTACATTGTCCAAGCGTGGTTCCAGACGGGCGCGCGCTCTGTCGTCAAGTCGAAGCGTGGCAGCGGCGTCGCTGGCGTAGGTGGCGCGTTCACCGAAGGCGCTGCGGGTGAGTTGATTGAGCAGCAGAGTGGAGGCGGCCTCCTGGGGGTTGCCGCTGGCGGAGCGGAAGGCTAGGGGTAGCACGCGAGAATCGGTGTCCCACAGAGGCTTCCACTGGCGAGCGAGGACGGCATCTACGCCGTCCAGCGCCCCGCCAGGCACGGCGGTGGAGGCACCCTGGCGCAGCCTGGTGGCTAGGCGCCCCTGCTCGGGGGTGCGCCACCGGAAAGAGGCGGTCAACTCTAGGGCGGTCAGACCGGCTGTCTGGATGAGGATGGGGACCAGGTCGGGGCGCGCTCCGCGGAAACCGTACAGCGCCTGCCAGGGGTCGCCGACGACGGTGATGTGCAGGCCAGCGCGGGCGGCGAGTTCGACCACGGCCAGGTCCAGGCTGTTGGCGTCGAAGATCTCGTCGACAATCAGGGCTCGCGTTGTTTTGGCGAAGTAGTCGACCAGGCGGTCGGCCACTTCCGGGATACCAAGGGCCAGTTCGAGGATGGTGCGCACGTTGCCGTGGGTGCACCGGCCCTGGTGGACGGCGGTGTCGAAGTCTTCTTGAGTGAGGTGGTTACCACGGCTCGGCCGGTAGGTGTATGCGGTGACGACGTGGTCGCTGTCCAGTTCCACGACCGGTTCGCGGGTGGTGTAGCGGGTGACGTAGTGAGCCTTCCAGGTGTCCAGGACCTCTAAGTCGGTATGGCCCGAGGGCCAGTACAGCGTCTTGCTACGTAGGAGGTGGGCAAGCAGGTCGTAGATGATGGTATCGAGGGTGACGATGCGGTGCGGGGGGTTGATTGCGGCTCGGCCCCAGGTAGCGAGGACCCGGGCGCGCAGTTCCGAGGTTGCGGAGCGAGTGAAACTGACCGCGACCACGGCGCGTGGGTCACCTGTGACAGTGAAGCGCTGCCCGCCGAAGCGGTATGCGGACACGGTGGTCTTGCCAGAGCCGGGGGCGGCTTCGATGTAGATGCGCGGCAACGGCGTACCTGCGGCGATGAGCTGTTCGTGGGTCAGCGCGTCCACGCCCGCGTCAGCCACGGCGGTCGCCCAGCTCGTGGGGGCCGCCACGCGGTGGGGTCTGCCAGAAGTTGTCCGGGGGCATCCGGATGTCGCCCCCGAAGTCCGTGCCCTTGGGCGGAGTGTTGTCGCCCGCAGCCGGCGGCGTGTCCTGCGGGGCTGGGGGTGCTGGGTACAGGAAATCGAACATTGCATGAAGGTGCTCCGGGACTGCCGGGGGTGTCGCGCTGGAGTTGGCATCGGCCAACTGCTGGGCGAGCGCGAGGGCGAACTCCGCCTTGCGCTTGGCCCCGGCGCCGGCGGGGGTGGCGGGGATGTCGCCATTGGCTTTGCGGGCGCTGCGGAACAGGGCGTTGACGGTCTCGGGGGTGAGCTGGTCGGGCGTGGGGATGCCGATGTCGTCCAGGGCTGCGGCGATCAGCTTCTCATTGCCGTTGGTGATGGCCGGCTCAAGAGTGGGGTGGCTGATGAAGGCCGCAGCGACGTCGGGGTCGTGCGCGTTGATCCAGTCCGGAGAGGTGGGGGTGGCGTCGAAGGCCTTGTCGCTGTCGCGCAGGACGGCGAGCTTGGTGCAAAGTTCCTCGCCGCGGGTCGCCAGCAGCCGCACGGCCCAAGGACCGACCTTGGTGCCCATAGCGACGATGCTCAGCGCGTCGACGAAGGCCTGTTTGTCCAGGTCCGGTCCAGCCCACGCCTTAGCGAACTCGCGCAGGACCGCCACCTCGGTGACGCCTTCGACCAGCACGAGGCGTTCCGCAAACAGGGCCGCGGACCGGCTGGTGTCCAGGTGGAGCCGGGCCATCCGCAGTGTCTTGTCGCGCTCGACCATCTGCAATGTGGCGATGGAGCGGCAGACCCGGCGTCCCTCCGCAGTCCGGCGCAGCACGACGATCTCCTCGGGGCGGGCGGAGGTGATGACGTCGGTGGCGTGGCTGGACAGCACAATCTGCAGTTCGGGCCGCTGTGTTGTGACATTGCGCAGGTAGCGGACCAGGGCATGCTGCAGCTGCGGATGCAGATGAGCCTCGGGCTCCTCGATGACCACGGTGGCGTGGAAGGGGTCTGGGGGGAAGAAGGAGTCCTCGGCGGAGTCTGCCTCGGCCTTGGCCTGGACGAGCCGGGCGCGGGCCTGGCGGGCGGCGGCCTCCTGGGCCGCCGGGTCGGTGGCGTCCTCAGGTTCGGCGGACGCGGTGTCAGTATTGGGGGCGCCGGTGGCGCGCTTCGCCGGGTCCGGGATCGCAGCCAGGGTCACGGCGATATGCAGGAGGTTGACGTATCCCAGCCCGGAGACCTCCAGCGGGCGGGCGTGGCCGCGACCCTCGATCACGGCGAGCATGAGTTCGAGAACACGCGCCAGGTAGGTGTCGTCGACGACCTGACCGCGTACGTAGGGCCACTGGTGGCTGACGCCGGCCGACAGCGCTGAGAGGTGCGCGCCTATACGTTCCTCGACGGCCGCGATGATGCCGTCCTTGGCAAGGTCCTCCAGCAGGTGCGAGGCGCGGGCACGCAGCGGTACCAGGCTCCGGCTGCCGTCCAGGCGCTCCTGCTGGGCGCGCAGCAGTTCGATGAGTATCCGCACTTCGCGTCGCGCGAGTTCGTCCAGCGGGTTTCGCCAGGCGGGCAGGTAGAGAAGTTTGAACGGGTCGAGCTTGTCGAGCGGTCCTTGGATCTGTTTGGTCTGCGCACTGACAGTACCGAGGCTTCGGCTCAGGGAGGAACTCCACCGCTGTGTAACGCTACCGGGCGACCCGTTATGTATGTGGTGCAGTTGCCGCCCGAGGGCGCCTTCGGCGGTCAGGTCGTCGGCCAGGGTGTACTCGACATTGATCTCACGCTCGCCACCGCCGAGCGTGGTCGCACTCATACGCGGAAGGAAGGGGAAGCGGCTGGGGTGGGCCAGGTAGAGTGCGTCGGTCAGTGTGGTCTTCCCTGCACCGTTCGCGCCGATCAGCACGCTGAAGCGGCCGGGCAGTTCACAGTCGATCTCCGAGTCGGCGCTGGCGCGCATCCCCCTGACTCTCACCCGGCTCAGATACACGCGGGGCGCTCCTCTCCTTGTAGACCCAGCAGTCTGTCCTATCATCATGGGCCGTACTGACAATCAAGATACGAATGCTCGTGCCGAGCGTCGCTCGGCCGTCGAGGGCCGGCTGAGCGGGTTCCGCCAAGGCGAAGCGGGCGTCCAGCCCCTTGCGTTCGAGCATGGCCCGCAACGGGCAGGTGGCGGTGGGACCGCTGATCTGTCCGCGCCGATGCCCGGGCAGGGGCGCTCCCGCTCACTGCCCGGGCATCCCCGGGTACGGCGCATGACCGGAGCAGCGTCGGGGGAGAGGACGAAGTCAGTGCGTACGGGTCCACCACTGGACCACTACCAGGACGATGGAGCCGCTTGAGCCAGCCAGGCTGAGGACGGCGCGGCGTACGGCTTCGCTCCATGCTGACGGGCGGTGGAAGGGGTGGGCCCGGGCCCGGGCGCGGGTACGGGCTTGGGGCGGTCGGCGGTGATCATCCACGGCGGAACTCCTCTGACAACGTACGGAGATGACTTGCCGGGCCCGGCGTGGGGTCAACAGTGCCGTCGATCGGGTGGATGTCCGGATGGTTCCGGGCGGAACGGGTGTGACCGCGTACTACGCTGCTGGTCAGCGAGCAGGTTAGACGGGTGCGTTCCCGCCCGTTCCGGGCGGGAACGAGCCGGGCGGGCGGGGTTTTGGAAAGGGGGCCAGCTGTCGTGGGATCGCAGCGCCAGCAGTTGTACGACCGGTTGAGGGGGCTGCGCGAGCGGGCGGAATCGGCCCGACGCGCGGCGGGGGAACAGGGCACCCAGACCGATGCGCAGAGTTGCGTGCGACGCTCGCGCAGGCCGGGCGCCGAACGGTTCTCAGGCAAGCGGATCAGCGACTGGGCACCGAAGACGTCCGACGGCTTCAACGTTCCCCAGTCCGGCACGGACGATCAGGTGCTGGCGCTGATCTCCGTGTGGTCACAGTGGGCCGGTGAGCCGTGGAACGAGCGCAACTGGCGCGACCACCTGGAACGCGCCCGTGACGAACAGGTGCAGGGGCGGCGCGACCAGCTTCAGGGCTCGACCTCCACGCAGGATGATCCGTCGCCGGCGTTTCAGGGTGCAACGGTGGAACAGCTCCAACCCTCCGCTCTGGAGATCCACGGAGCCGCGGTTCCCGTCTCAGCAGTCGGGACCTACCCGTGGTTGACCCCCTACCTCCCTCGCGAGCACGACGCAGTACTGCGCCAGGTGATGGCCCCGACACTCGACGGTGGCCCCTCGGTGCTGGTGATGCTGACCGGCGGTTCTTCCACGGGCAAGACGCGTGCTCTCTACGAGGCGCTCGGCGACCTCGCTCCCAATAGGCCGCTCCTGCGCCCGTCGACGGCAGCCGATCTGCTCGCGATCGCGGAGAGAAGGCTGATCACAGCCGGGGCGGTGCTGTGGCTCAACGAGACCCAGCGCTTCCTAGACGGCGACGAGGGAGAGGCAGCTGCGGCCCGTCTGCGAGTACTCCTCGAACAGCAGCCCGGCATCGTGGCACTTGGAACGATGTGGCGGCAACCTCACTGGGAGAAGCTCGTTCAGCAAGGTCTGCCGGGAGACCCGCACGGCCAGGCTAGGGCACTTCTCAAGGGCGGATCCATTCGGCGGATCCAGGTCCCGGGCGAGTTGTCGAAGCGAGACCAGGAACGCTGGAGCGACCTTGCTCAGCGACATGGTGACCTGAGGATGACTCATGCGCTGAGGGCCGGAGCTGCCGATGGTCTCGTGGTCCAGCACCTCAGCGGCGGACCGGAGCTTCTGGATGCATACCTGCAAGGTCCTGATGCCACCTTCAGTCACCAGGATCACGCACTGGTCACCGCCGCGCTCGACGCCCGGCGCCTTGGCCACCACATGCCCCTTCCCGCTGGTCTGCTCAGGGACGCGGCAGACGGAGCCCTAACCGCCCGACAGCGAAGCTCCGACCCGCACTGGGGCCTCCGCGCCCTTCACACGCTGAGCACCGGCGAACGGGCAGACGGCAGCCGCATCGACGTGCGTGCCCCCCTTACCCCGCTCGTCGCCCTACGTGCCCGGTCGGGAGCCGCCGCCCTCTTCACGCCAGCCGACTTCCTCGACCAGCACACCCGGGCCGCACGCGTCGAGCAACTCGGTACGCGATCGCTCTGGGCGGCCCTGGCCGCCCACACGACCCACCCCGACGACCTCGACCGCCTCTTCGAGGCCGCATGGCGACGCGGACTGTACAAGCAGGCCATCGCGCTGGGACGAAAGGCCGTTTTGGCCGGGCGATCGCGGGTGCCGGCCACCCTGGCCCTTCGGCTCGACGGCCCGCTCGATCCTGATCGACGCGGCGCTCTGTGGATCGCGATGCATGCGGACACCGAAAACGTGGGAGGCGTACGAGAGCTGCTGGTCGCGCTCCGGCGGACGTCTACGGAGGCCTTCGACCTGCTGGCCAGCCGGGCCGTCAGCCATACCGACACGGGGAACGTCAAGGCAGTAGCGGAGCTCGTCTCGGTGCTCCGGATGGTCGAAGCCTGGCCCGCCATGGATGAACTGGCCGAACGATGCGGAACCGACGCCGGGCTCGTCAGCGACCCGGGGATCCTCGGGAAACTTGTCGAGGAACTGAAGGACGCGAGCCGTGCGGTGACGGCAGAAAGGCTCGCAAACCACGCCGCCGCACATGCCGACCTCACCGACCTGCAGGCTGCCGGTGATCTGCTGCGGTCCGCGAGGACCGTCGGCGCGGATGGGGCCGCCGCCGTCCTGGCCGATCGCCTTGCCGCACACGCGCGCCTGGTCGACCCCGCGCTCCTCCCACACCTGCTGCGGGACCTCTGGGACGCTGGCGAAGAACGGGCCGCCAGGGAACTGCTGGCACGCGATCCAGGCGGACATGTCGACATCACGGACACCCCCGCTCTGGTCGCCCTCCTGGACGTGCTCTACGCCATGGGGGCGGTCCAGCAGCTCGCGGCACTGCTTGGCCGTGATCCGGTCACTCGCGCAGACCTAGGCGATCCGGCTTCCGTGGAAGGCCTGTGGACGGTCCTCCGAAAGGTCGGGGCGGAGCCGGCCCTGGCCATACTGGCCCGGCGCTCGGCCGAAGAGGTCGACATCAACGACGTCGTCGCCGTCACCCGCCTCCTCTCCGAACTGTGCGAAACCCCCTCGAAGCCCGGGTTGGACGTCCTCCTGGCGCGCTCTCCCGCCGCGCACGTCGACCTCGCCGCAAGCGACGACCCCTACGAGGTCGACGACCTGCTGAGGACGTTGAAGCGGGCCGGGGCGATGGCGGACGTCGACACCCTGGCACGACGGATGGTCGCTGACGCCGACCTCGAAGACCCGGACGAGGTCAGCTGCGTCTCGGCGACGCTGCGCGAGGTCGGCGCAGAGCGCGCTCACGACGCCTTGGTCGACAGAGTCGTCGGCGTCCTGCAGACGAACGGCCCCTTCTACCAGCTGTTGAACCTGAAGAACATCGGCTCGAAGCAGACCATCGACAGGGTCGCCCTCCACGTGGCCGCCCACGCGGACCTCTCCGACCCGGAGGCTGCCTACCTGCCCACCATGTTGTGGGACCTCGACGCCCAGGACGCTTTGCACATCCTGCTGGCCCGAGGGCCGGCCGACCACGTCGAACTCGACGGGCCCGATGCCGTCGAGCGCGTCTCCGAGCTGATGAGAGTCCTCGATGCGCTCGGGCACACGGACGCGGCCCACACGCTCGCCAACCGGGCCTGCGAACGACTGGACCCGACAGAGGCCTTTCCTGTAGCCGAGGCCTTGAGCGTGATGCGTGAGATCGGCGCTGAGCCGGCCGCCCATGCACTGGCCCGCCGTGCCGCCCGGCAATCCGACCTGCGCTGGGCGTTCGGCACCGCGAGCCTGCTCGACGAAATGGATGATCTCGACGCGGACGAAGCAGTCCAGGACCTGCTTCGGCGCGACCCGGCACACCAGGCCGAGCTCAACGTCAATCACCACCACGAAGAGTGGTCGACCGTGAAGTCACTGCACGAGACCCTGAGGTATTTGGGGACCGACGCTGCCGCGGACGTCCTCGAACGCCGGGCTTCGAACGCAGGCCTCGCGCCCCCCAACAGTTGGTCGGTCTACGGCCGCGAGACCGACGGACTGCCCGCGGCTCCCTGGACGTGGGACGACATCGCCCCCCAAGGCGAGGGGTGAGCCTTCTGCGGCACCGGTCACGATCCCGGAGCGGACCCGCGCGGGCTTCCGCTGGCGAGGCGTGGGCGCCCTTTTCTAGCCACGGGATGCCTGTTTCAGGTCCGGGATTCGCCGAACGACCGGCAGCTTGTTGGTGCCAGGGGCTACCGTCTGAGCGTGGCTGCTGGACAGGCGCTCTTGGATAATGGGTTCGCGCACCGCATGAAGGCGTTGGCGTGCACTGCACCTCTACATGATCTCGATGGGCGGAAGTCGGCAGTTCAGGCTGCTGACTTTACGGTCTATCAGATGAGCGAGCTGGCTCTGCACGCGATCGATCTTGTAACCCTCGCGATGGACTTCGATGCTGGCGCTTCCCCGGAGCGCGTCGTTGCAGACTTGTCGACATTCGCGGCCAGGCAGGTCCCGGAGCGCCCGACGGGCGAACACGCGCGGGTCGCTCGATGGGTGCTTGAGAACCTGATCAATGTCGGCTCGGCCGACCGTGGCTTTCGTGCCGTCTACGGCCTGACCGGAGCGGATGGCCACTACGAACGTCGAGACTTCGACTTCAAGCTGCTGGAGGAGGTCCCGGGGGCAGACGGTGACATCTACTTGCGGGCCTCAAACGAGGCAGTCAACGTCCTCGTCGGCGCGCTCGAGATCGACATCGAGTCCGCGCAGATTGCGGCGGACATACGCCTGGAAACGTTGATTCGCCGCGGTCGGCTGTCCGACGCGCAGGCTGCTGCGCAGGCCGCTCGCTATCGCACGATCCAGTACGGCGAGATGCTGCGCCAGCGGCTCGAGGCAACCAGCCGCGACGTCCGCTCTGTGGACTGGCTGGCCAGCATGCCGGACTTCATCGCAGAGGCACTGGAACACATCGAGGCGCGATACAAAGCCGAGAACGCCGTCTTGGTGAACATCACAGATGTGCGCGACACTGCTGAAACTCCCCTGCGAAAGCAGCAAGCCGCAGCGCTGGTAGAGATTGTGCGTGACTGCCTCCGACGCCATGAGCAACTCCAGGCCGGACTGCAGAACGCTGGGCGGCGGTTCCGAGCAGAGCAGGACCGCCAGACGTTCGCGCCGCAGTCCACACGGGCTGACATCGATCTGCACGCCCAGTTGCTCCAGCCTGTCCTGGCATTGCCGGTACACGATGCCGACGGCGTGTTGAGCACGTTCTTCACCCGCGAGGCCGGCCTGACGATACCGCTGGCGCTACGCCTGGTCGACCTCTTCACCGCATTGGTGACACCACCGATCGAGCGGGAACTGCTGGGCGGGGAGATCGAGGAGCCGGAACTGTCCGACGAGCCGGAGCCTCCGGCCTTTCCGGATGAGTGCTATGACCATCTGGAGGGAATCCTGGACCTGGACCCGGAGGCGCCGCGGCGTCTGTCCGGCCTGCTGGAGGAGGCCCGAGAACTGCACCCAGAACTGCCGCTCCTCCTGGTAGTTCGGGTGCTGGCGCTCGCGGCGCAGGAGATCGGCCCAGCGAGGCGGCACGGCGCAGAATCGGTCCTCATTGCTGTCGACGACGGCACGGTCTTGGAGGACGACGAGTTCGCAGGCACTGACCTACTCGTCGCTCGAGCCGTCCTGGGACCGCCCCGGGATCTGGAGGAGCACTCTCACATGGGCGGAGCCCGGGCAGACGATCCGAGACTCTCCCTCCCCTCGATGCGTGAAAGGGGTGCGGCATGAGTAGTACTGAGACGACCGCTGACGCCAACCGTCTCTTAGCGTTTGGCTTGCGGCCCAAGATGGTTCCATCGCGGGACGAAGAGTACCGGCGACTCGTGCAGCGATTCCGTACTGACGACGAGTTCGCGGCCGTGACGGCTGCTGCCGCCAACGGACTGGGTCTGGTCATTCTTGAAGTGACCGAGCGCACTGGGATCGTGGCCGCGTCGCTGGACGACAGCGTCTTTGCTGTCCGGATGGGCGAATATGCGCGCCGAACCGGTGGCGAGGGCAAGGCACATGAGCGAGTCCTGCACGCACTGGCGCACTTGGGCGCCGCTACGCTGGCCTTCCCTCGTCCAGCCGACCTTGCCGACGATTCATACCTGGGACGAGTCACGGTCGAAGGCGTCGAAGCATTCGTGCGCGAGGCGGCGAACCGGCTCGCGGAGAAAGCAGTTGAAGAGGGCGAGAACACCGACCCCTCCAGTGGCCGCCCAGGGCTGGAGGCGGTGTGGCGAGTCTACGTGCGCCGGGCCCGTACCGGGGCAACCGGAGACAGGCGCAAGCTGTACAGCTCGACGACCGGCATCGTCGGAAAGGCGCTCACCTTTCTGGCAGATCAAGGCCTTCTGGTCCGCACCGGAGATGACCGTGGAGGCACCTACCGGACCACTCCGCGCTATCGGGCACAAGTGCGGGAGGCTGGCGCGGTCATGTTCGGTGAGTTGCTGGAACTGGGTATCACTGAAGTCACCGACGGAACAGGAAGCTTGGCTGTCGAGTGGGCTCCTGAAGACGTAACGAGGCTGTGAGAGGGCGCTGTGTACGAGCTGAACCGGGTCCGACTGTTCGGCATGGGACCGCGAGGAGCGCGCTTCGGTGACGTCGTGCTGGACCTGTCCGGAGTGGGAGCGCCGATCGGCAGCGGAAGCCTGTTCGAGGCGCCGCCGCGCCGGCCGAGTCCCTACAGCCTGCTGATGCTTGAGAACGGTGGGGGCAAGAGCGTTCTACTGAAGCTGGTGTTCTCAGTGATGCTGCCTGGCAAGCGCAACACGCTGGGGGGTTCGTCCGATGTGCTCGAGAAGTTCGTCGTCGGCGAGGAGGCTGGGCACGTCGTTCTGGAGTGGATGCACGTGAAGTCGGCCGAGCGGGTGATCACGGGAAAGACGTATCAGTGGCGGCGGACGAGTAACCGTGACGGTAGCAAGTTGGGTGAAGCCTGGTGGTCACTGCGCCCTGGGACCGACGTCGAGTTGGACACGCTGCCATTCACCCGCGATGGACGTCGGCTTCGGATGGACGGCTTCAAAGAAGCACTGGAGGAAGTCGACCGCGTACACCCGGCGACGCAGCTGGCTTGGCTTGGCAGCAATCAGGGCGAGTGGGTCGATCATCTGCGCAGCCTTGGCATCGAGCCCGACCTGTTCTCCATCCAGCGACGGATGAACGCCGACGAGGGCGATGCCGCGAATGCATTCCAGTTTAAGAGCAGCAAGGAGTTCGTCGACTGGCTGCTGATGGTTGTGCTGGACCCAGCGGACGCGGTCAGCGTCGCCGAGAACTTTGACAGCTACACCGTCAACATCGGCGACCGGGCAGCCATGCTGCTGGAGAGGGAGTTCACCGAGGGTGCAGTTTCGGCCTTGCGGCCTGCCGGTGAGGCACACAGCAAGACGGTCACGGCACGGGCGAAATTGGAGCAAACAGAGCTCGCCGCAAGGGACTTTGTCGCCGCGGTCACTGCACGGCGCCTCGCAGAGCAGGACGAGGCCCAAGCGCTCGGAACCGCGCATTCATCGGCTGCCACGGAGGCCAGTGCGCGCGAGAGCGATCGCGACCGGGCACGAGACGCGGTCAATGAGATCCGCAGGCAAACACTGAGCCTGGCGCTCGCGCTCGCCGAGGACGACCACGAGACCGCGGGGCGAGAGCAGGCTGCGGTCGACAGGGAGCTTGCTGCCTGGGCCGCATGTGAGGCAGTTCAGGTACGAGATCAGGCAGTCGCGGACGCACAAGCACTGGCCCAGCGCTTGGCTGATGCAGAAGAGGGCGCGCGGCCGGCCCTTGCCGCGCGTGATGCTGCTGCCGCGGGGCTTCTGGCGAAGCTGCACGATGAGGTGGACAAGGCTCGAACTGACGCCATGGCGCAGGACAGAGCCGCCGCGCAGTTCAAGAAGGATGCCAAGCGGGCAGATCAGGACCGCACTGACGCCTTGGTGGCTGAAGAACGGGCTCGCAGCGGGCGGAAGTCCGCCCTGGAGGAGGTCGCTGAGATCGGCCGGGAGGTCGAGCGAGCCACGATCGACGGACTCCTGTCCGCTGGTGAGGACGTGCCCACGGCAGCAGCCGCAGCGCGCGCAGAGGCCACCAGGCTCGCCACGGCACTCACGACTGCGGAGACGGACAGTAACACCCTCGTCAGCAGCCTCGAGTCAGCAGACGCTCTCGCCCGCCGGACCACCATCGAAGTGGCGCGCCTCGAGCAGCAGCGGGACGGGAAGGCCCAACAGCTACAGGACGTGACTGATCGAGCGATACGCCTGGGCGCCGACGATGTCATCCTTGCCGCACTCGCAGCCGCCACGGTTGACGCAAACACACTGGACGCTTCCGCGGACGCACTCGCAAGCCAGCTTGCTGACGACATTGCCACACGTGAGGAGCGTCTGGACGCGCTTCGCGCTGAGCAACGCGAGGACCAGAGGGTGCTCAACGCCCTTGGCAACGGTGGATTGCTGCCGGCCCGAGCGGAAGTGGACGCCGCCGTCGAGGTCCTGCACGCAGCTGGGATCGCTGCGCATCCAGGCTGGCGCTACCTGGCGCAGAACGCGCCCACAGGCGAGCGCGCCACCCTGGTGGCAACCCACCCCGAGCTCGCCGATGGGATCGTCCTCATCGACTCCGCTCAGCTGCCAAAGGCGCGCGTCGTACTGGAGACCGCGCGACTGCTCCCGACGGCCGCCATCACCGTTGACTCTGGCGCGACGTTGCTCATCGGAACCGAGCAAGCAAGCAGCCGCTACGTAATCGAGCCGAACCCAGCCATGTTCGACGAGGACGCCGCCGAGCTGCGCCGACTCGAGCTACGGGAGGGCATGGCTCGCCGCGGTGACCAGATCACGCCGATGACGAAAGCCCTGCTCCGTACCCGTGACGTCGTGGCCGAGCTGGCCGCCTGGCGGCGAGCTTGCCCAGCAGGCAAGCTCGCCGAACTGGCCGAAGAGGTTACGACCTCGGAAGCCCTCGTCGAGACCGCCAAAGAACAGCAAGCCACAGCGGAAACCGAGGCCAGCACCCTGCGGGAACGCATCTCTGAGAGCACGACCCTCACCACCGCGCTGCGCGCCGCAGAGCGAGCAGCCGCAGAGACGGCAAACGCTCTCGAACAGCTCGCCGCCCGGGTAGAGCGTGCCACCATCGCGCAACGCCGCGCCACCGAGCACCAGCAGACCGCAGAGGCGTCCCACCGCAAGGCCACTGACGCGAAAGCGGTGTGGGAACGCGCGTTGGAACAAGCGGAAGAGGCGGCTCGGGCCGCGGAAAACTCGCGCGACCGCGCCTCGCGGTACCTCGCTGCGGCGGAAGAAGTCGTCACCTCCAGTGGCGAAGTGAGCTCGACAGTGCCGAGCGAGAACCTGTTGACGCTACGACAGGTCTACGCCGCTGCCACTGATGCCTACCGCAAGGTCGAGGTCGGCCACGATCTCCGCGCAGAGGCCGAACGGGCTGCCACCGAGGCCGCCCGCCGTCGCGGCGAAGCCGAACGCCTCCCGCCCGACCTGCTGACCGAAGCCGAACAGCTGCTCGCCACTGCAGCCGGCGCCGACCGCGCCGGCCGGGAAGCAGCCATCGCAAGGGCCAACCGAGAGAAGGAGCGGCTCCGGACGGTACTCAGCACCGCAGCCGAACGAGTCGGACAACTGACCAGTGAGCTAAGCCAAGCGAGCCCCGCTGACCGAGACCGCAACGTATGGATCGTCCTACCAGATGAGCGCCGGCCCACCACGGTGCAGCACGGCTATCAGCTACTGGAGGAAGCGCAGGCCCAGCAACGTGACGCGCAGGAGGCCCTCGACAATGCAGTGCGGCACACCGCTGACCTGCATGACAAGGCGCAGAAAGCCGGAGATTCTGCCCGAGACTTCCGGGAATCGCTCGTCGCCCTCGAGGCCGGCCTCGACGACAGCGCAGCCCACCCGACACGCCAAGCCGCTACGACAGAGAAGGCCACCGACACGGTCGCGCCCTACGACAAGTCTGTGGAGACCGCACGAGAGCAAGCCCAACACCTCAGGAGCTCCCTACGCGATGCACGTGCCGCAGAGGCAGCTGCCACACGAGAGCTCCACAGCCTCATTGACGCGGTGGTCCGCTACGCCAGCGAGCCGCGCTTCGAAGCAATGACGAACGCAGCCCGACGGGCAATCATCAGCCTCGGGCGGGAGCACCTGGGCGTCCGTGTCGCTGAATTCGCCGACCAGCTCGCGCAACGCCTCGCCACACTGGACACGGACCTCGACAGCGCAAGCAAGCACCGCAAGCTCATCGTTGACCGGCTCGCCGCACTGACCGAAGGCGCCCTGAAGACGCTGCGCACAGCATCACGACTGTCCCGCCTGCCCTCCGGCATGGGCGAATGGGAGGGAAAGGAGTTCCTCCGCGTCCGCTTCGCGGACCCAGATCCAAGCCTGCTCGTTGCACGCATCGGTGAGCTCGTCGACGAACTCGGCGCCGCCACGGCGAACCGGAAGCTCGGCAACCGCGGCAGCGCCTCGAAGCGTGACGGCATGACTCTGCTCTTGCGATCGGCCGAGGCAGCCGTGCCCAAGGGATTCACCGTCGACGTGCTCAAGCCGGACGCCGTACTGCGGGACGAACGGGTGGCGGTCGAGCAAATGAATGACGTGTTCTCCGGAGGGCAAGAGCTCACTGCCGCCATCATCCTCTACTGCACCATGGCGGCACTTCGAGCCAACGAGCGAGGCCAGATGCGGACCCGTCACTCCGGTGTTCTCTTCCTCGACAACCCAATCGGCAAGGCGAGCGCCACCTATCTCCTGGACTTGCAGCAAGGCGTGGCCGCCGCGTTGGGCGTCCAGCTCGTCTACACGACTGGACTGTCCGACGACAGGGCCCTCGCGGCCTTCCCCTTGTGGATCCGCATGCGCAATGACGCCGACCTGCGCGCCGGACTGAAGTACATCCGGGTCGCTGAGATCGTCCGTGCTCAACTGCCAGACCCCTTTGACGCCCCCGACGTCGGCAGCCCGACATCAGCACCAGGAACCATCACAGCCGCCCGGGTCTACCGCCGGATGGCGACCACAGAATGAGCAGCGTGATCGCCGGAACCGACCATTCAGACCCACTACCTGCCAGAGCAGTTCGGCTTGCAGCTGCGCTGGAGGAGTGGCCACGACGCACCGTTACCCTCGCCGAGGTGTGGGATCTGTACGCAACAGCCGACCCCGCTTCAGCCATGCGCCCAACCCGACGTGCCGAACTCGCCACCACTCTCGAGGCGCTCACCGCGGCCCGTTTGATCACTTGCTCGCGAACCCGCGACACCTCAGCGACGCCAGCGCTGCCGACCAGGCTCACCCTGCCGAGCGCGCAACCGTCGCCGACGGCCGCAGTACTGGCACGCACCATCGCCTGGCGTCCGGAACTCGCCTGGGCTACCACAGCGAGGCTGACACTCGGACAAGTCGAGGTGTTGCGAGCGGTAAACGTCTGGCTACGCGACCGCGGCGGCGACGACGACAACGCGCCGCTGCGGGAACGCTCCCTCGAAGTGTTCGGATACGAGAAACGCCTTGACACACTGCTAGGTACGTCGCTGTTCGCCCCAGATCGACTCAGTCTGACTCTGCTACGCACATTCCGGTCCCGTCCACCGCTGTCGACCCGCCGCGTTGGAGACGGCCCGGTCATGCTGGTTGTGGAGAACGCGGACACCTTCGACACGCTGAGCCGGGTGCTGACTGACGCACCTTGCGAGGTGGGATGGATCGCATGGGGAGCAGGCGCGGCCTTCGAGGCCTCGGTGGCCTCGATCGCCGACCTGACCGAGGTGAGGCACGTCGCCTACTTTGGTGACATCGATGCGGACGGACTACGCATCCCGACCAGCGCGAGCGCGACCGCCGCGCGAGATGAACTGCCCCCAGTTCGGCCAGCAACAGGGCTTTACCAATTACTCCTTCAGGAAGGTGTGCCGCAACCCGGACAATCACGGCTCTCCCAGGACAAGGCCACGGAATTGGCCAGTTGGCTCGGCGAGCCACATGCGAGCCAATCCGCCGCGCTCCTTACCCGAGGGTGCCGGCTTGCCCAAGAGACAGTCGGCAAACGGCTCCTTCTGACTGCTCCACAGTGGCGCGACGGGCTGCACTGGCCCGCTCCGTAACCGTGTGACCGTTCCCGTTGGATGCCTTCCTTGGGGTGGCTGCCGAAACCGCATCCTCCTGAGCTGACCACACCCTCCGTCACCACCGATTACGGAACAGAGCCGTTCAATGGACAGACCCCAGTAGGTTGATCCCGTAGGCGCGCCCAGAGGCCTTCCTTCGCCAAGGCCGTGACGGTCGAGACGTCTGGGCGGAGCTCCCAGCTCCTGAGGAGCCCCGCCGTGGAGAGCTGTCAGAACTGGTGGTCGAATACCACGGTCACCGGTGCGTGGTCGCTCCAGCGCTCGGCGTGGGATGCGGCGCGTTCGACGTAGGCCTCGACAGCCCTGTCGGCCAGGACTTTTGTACAAACACTTAGGTCAATCCTCCAGCCCGAGTCGTTGTCGAAGGCGCGGCCGCGGTAGGACCACCAGGTGTAGGGGCCGGTGCGGTCGGGGTGGAGGGCGCGGACGACGTCGACGTAGCCGGCCTCGTCGTAGAGCTCGGTGAGCCAGGCACGCTCCTCGGGGAGGAAGCCGGCGGCCTTCTGGTTGGCCTTCCAGTTCTTGAGGTCCTCGGGGCGGTGGGCGATGTTCCAGTCGCCGCAGACCACGACCTCGCGGCCGTCGGCGGCGGCGCGCGCACGGAGTTCGCGGAGGTGGACCAGGAACTCGGCCATGAAGCGTTCCTTCTCCTCCTGGCGTTCGGTGCCGACTTCGCCGGAAGGGAGGTAAAGGCTGGCGACGGTGAGTCCGGGAAGGTCGATTTCGGCATATCTGCCCGAATTGTCGAATTCCTCGGAGCCGAATCCGATCGCCGAACGCGAGGGTTCCTGCCGGGAGAGGACGGCGACGCCGGCCCGGCCCTTGGTGGCGGCCGGGGCCCACAGGGTGTGCCAGCCGTCGAGGTCGCGCAGCTCCACGGGCAGCTGGGCGGGCTCCGAACGGACCTCCTGGAGGCAGATGACGTCCGCCTCGGTGGCGGCCAGCCACTCCAGGAAGCCCTTCTTGGCGGCGGCCCGGATTCCGTTCACGTTCACACTCGTCACCACGATCACCCGGGCAGCCTACCGAGGCCGGGTGGCGTGCCCGGGTGCGACGCGGCGGCGTGTCCGGGGTATGGACTGTCGTGAACGTGACATGAATCCCCGGGGATCGCCGGGAACCCGTGTCATTGGTCTTGACCATCTCCCGATAGAGCCCCTAGGGTCACTTACTGCAAGGACCTTTAATAAAGAAGGACGGATAAAGTCCGCTCTCCCACCTGCCGCAACAGCGGACAGCGGGTCGGCTCCGCCCTCCTTTCGGCACGGCGGACGATTCAGGGTGGAGGACACGGTGGGGACGACAGGACAACTCACGGCCGTACCGGAGCCGAAGTACTGGCACCTGCGCACGGTGCTGCTCCGCGCCATCGACACGGAGTTCTCCACCGGTCAGGTGCTCCCCAACGAGCGTGAGCTCTCCGCCCGCTTCGGCGTCGCCCGGGCGACCCTGCGCCAGGCCCTCGACCAGCTGGAGCTGGAGGGCCGGCTGGTCCGCCGCCGCGGCATCGGCACCCTGATCGCCGCCCCCCGGGTCGGCGTGCCCGTCAGCCGCCACGACGAGGGCTGGCCGGGCACCGCCCGCAGCCAGTCCTGGCGCACCGTGGACTGCACCACCGCCCCCGCCACCCCGCAGCTGGCCCGTACCCTGGGCGTCGGCGAGGGCGCGACCGTGCACACCGTCCGCCGGGTGCGGATGGTCCAGGGCGTCAACATGGCCACCGAGTCCCTGCACGTGCCCGCCTCCGCGCTGCCGCACCTGCCGGGCTTCCGCGCCGAGAGCGACCGCGCCCGCTCGGTGCTGCGCCAGCTGGAGCGCCTGGAGGTCGACGGCGAGTCCCGCTCGGTCGAGCTGGGCGTCGCCGAGGCCGCCGAGGCCGCCCTGCTGGAGCGCCCCCCGGGCTCGCCCGTCCTGGTGATGACCACCCAGTACGCGTCCGCCGGCCGCCTGGTGGCCGTCGCGGTCTCCACCTACCGGGCCGACACCTGCAAGCTCACCTTCGGCGAGACCGGCCTGGTCGAGGTCACTCCGGTCGGTGCCGACGCCCCGGTGCGCAGCGCCTCCTGAGCGGAACCCCTTCGAGCCACTCCGGAAACCCCTCCGGTACGGGCCCGGGCACTCCTCGCGAGTGCCCGGGCCCTCGCCGTTCCCGGGTGGGCCCTCGCCGTTCCCGGACGGGGAAGCGGGTGGCGTCAGGGGGCGAGCGCCCCGGCGAGCTGGTCGCGGGAGGTGACGCCGAGCTTGGGGAACGCCCGGTACAGGTGGTGCCCGATCGTGCGGGGGCTGAGGAAGAGCTGCGCGGCGATCTCCCGGTTGCTGTGACCGGCCGCGGCCAGCCGGACCACCTCGCGCTCCTGCGGGGTGAGCCGGCCCAGCGGGGTGCCGGTGGCGCTGGTCGCGTCGATCACCTCGCCGGTGCCGCGCAGTTCGGCGCGGGCGCGCTCCGCCCACGGGCGCGCCCCGATCCTCTCGAAGGCCTCCAGGGCCTCCCGCAGCACCCGCCGGGCGTCGGACCGGCGACGGCGGCGGCGCAGCCACTCCCCGTACAGCAGCCGGGTCCGGGCGAGTTCGAGGCCGCCGCCGGCGCGCTCGCCGTGGGCGACGGCGGCCTCGAAACGCTCCTCGGCGTGCTCGTCCGGACCGGTCAGGGCCCGGCAACGGGCCGCCAGGGCGAGGGCGGCGGGGCCGCCGGCCAGGCCGGCCCACCGCTCGACGCGTTCGACGGTGCCGGGTCGGGCCGCGCCGGTACGGGCGGCGGCCTCGACCAGGTCGGGCAGCAGGAAGGCGGGCAGTACGGCCGGCCCGTCCGGGTGCCGGTCGGCCCGGTCGAGCCGGTCGAGGGCCGCGGCCGACTCGCCGGCGCCCAGGTGGGCGAGGGCGAGGGAACGGTGCGCGTGGGCGGCGGCCGCGCCGAGGTCGTGCCGTCGCGCGTGGTCGAGCGAGGCCTCGGCCAGTTCGCGGCAGCGCTCCTCGTCGCCGTCGACGGCCGCGCAGGCGGCGAGGGTCGCGCGCAGGTAGCACGCGCGGTGGTCCAGGTCCGCGTAGACGGCGATCCGCAGGCCCTCCGCGGCGGCGGCGGCCGCCGGTTCGAGCGCGCCGAGCGCGAGGTGGGACTCGGCGAGCAGGTGCAGGCAGGTCGCCTGCCAGCCGAGCAGGCCGTGGGAGCGGCAGTGGGCGAGCAGCAGTTCGGCGAGCTCACGGGCGAGCGCGTGCTCGCCGAGGGTGAGCACGGCGTGGGCGGCCAGGAAGCGCTCGCTGAACAGCGCACCGGGATCGCGCGCCGCCCGTTCGAAGCGGTCCGCCGCGACGGGCTCGTCGCCGTACAGGGCGGTCAGGGCGGTCAGGGTGGTCAGGGCGGTGAGGGTGCCGGAGTCACCGTCGGGCGGGGTGGCGGCCGGGATCCGGGCGCGGACGCGTCCGATCAGGGCCGGGTCGCCCGCGGACTGGGCGGCGTGGAACGCCTCGACGAGGATCGCGTGACCGGCGCCGTCCGCCGCGAGCAGGGCATCGCCGTCCGCCGCGAGCAGGACCTCGACGGCCCGCTCCGCCGAGCCCGCGTTGAGCTCCAACGCGGCCCGCACCCGGGCCAGTTCGGCGATCCCGCCGCCCGGCCCGCCGGCCCCGGGGGCCAGCGCGCCGGAGTCCTCGCCGCGGCGCAGCAGCGCGGCGACCCGCTGGAACTGGCCGGCGTCCGCGGCCGCCTGGGCCGCGGCGACCAGACGGCGCCGGCGGGCGGCCGGCTCCGGGCTCAGCTGGGCGGCGCGCTCATGGGCGGCCGAGGCGCTCGCCATGCCCTGCCGGCCGGTGGCGCGTTCGGCGGCGAGGTCGAGCTCCCGGGCCACCGCCTCGTCCGGGCCGGTGGCGGCCGCCGCGCGGTGCCAGGTCCGGCGGTCGGCGTGCCCCGGGCCGGCCAGGGTGTCCGCCAGGGCCCGGTGGGCGGCGATCCTGCGGACGAGCGGGGCACTGCGGTACGCGGCCGCGCGCACCAGCGGGTGGCGGAACGTCAGGGAGCTGCCGTCCAGGCGTATCAGCCCCGCGGTCTCGGCGGCCTCCAGGACGGCGGGGTCGAGGACGGCGGTACCGAGGGCGGCGGCGTCGGAGGTGGGGGCCTGCGCCGCGCGCAGCACGACCGCCAGCTCACCCGTGTCGTCGGCGGCGGCGACCAGCAGCGCCGCCCGGGTCCGCTCCGGCAGCAGCTCGATCCGGGCACCGAAGGCGGCCCGCACCCGGGCGGAGGGCGTGGGGTCACCGGGCCCGGCCGGCAGCGGGCCGAGCAGCCCGGCGCGCTGCTCCTCGCTGAGCGACCGGGGCAGCTCGATCAGCGCCAGCGGGTTGCCGCCCGCCTCGGCCGCGACCCGGTCCCGTACGTGCGGGGGCAGACCGGCACCCGTGTGCCCGTCGAGCAGCGCGGTCACGGCGGCCCCGTCCAGGGCGTCGAGCCGCAGTTCCGGCAGGCCGAGCGGACGCGGCTCGCGCATCGCGAAGAGCATCACCACGCCCTCCGCGTCCAGCCGGCGGGCGGCGAAGGTCAGCGCGTCCAGCGACGCCTGGTCCACCCACTGGGCGTCGTCGACCAGGCAGAGCACCGGGTCCTCGCCCGCGTACTCCGACAGCAGCGTCAGAACGGCGAGTCCGGTCAGGAAACGGTCCTGCCCGGCCGGCGCGGCCAGCCCGAACGCCGCCCGCAGCGCGGCGGCCTGAGGCTCCGGCAGCCGGGCGAGCCGGTCCAGCGCGGGACGCAGCAGCAGGTGCAGGGCGGCGAAGGGGAGTTCGCTCTCCGCCTCGATGCCGGTGGTGCGCAGCACCCGGGCCGCTCCCGGGTCGCCCGCCAACTCGTCCAGCAGCGCCGTCTTGCCGATACCGGCCTCGCCGTGGATCACCAGCGCCCCGCTGGTACCCTCCACCGCGCGCAGGAGAAGGCTTCTGAGCTGGCCGGATTCCGCGGCCCGACCGTAGAGCATCCGGCGAGTCTAGCGGCGCGGCCGTACACGTCCGAACGCCCCCGTCCACCGCGACCTGCGAGCGCGGCCACCCGCGATGACGTACGGCCCGCCGGTCGCGTTGGGTCATGATGACCGATTCGCGGACGGCGGCCCCGCGCCTACTGTCGTACCCGTTCGCCCCGGCCGGCACCGGCGGGGCGCCGACGACCCTGGTACGGAGTGGATATGACCTCGTTCAGCATCGACGCGGCCCGGCTGCGACTGCGCCCCTACACCCCCGAGGAGGCCGGGCGGGTGGCCGCCGGCACCGAGCGGGCGGGCGACTGGAGCCCCGGGTTCCCGCGGGAGGACGACCGCGACGTGGCGCGGATGTACCTCGCGGCACCGGACGGCGAGCCGCTGTTCGGCCCGCTGCAGATCGTGCTGCTCGGCAACGACCTGGTGATCGGCGGCATCGGGTTCTTCGGCCCGCCGGACGAGGAGGGCACCGTGGGCCTCGGCTACGGCGTCGCGCCCGAGGTGGAGGGCCGCGGCTACGCCACGGAGGCGCTGCGGGCCCTGCTGCAGCGGGGGTTCGCCACGGGCCGGGTCCGGCGGGCGATCGCCGACACCGACCACGACAACCTCGCCTCGCAGCGGGTCCTGGAGAAGGCGGGCCTGGCCCGGGTCTCCTCCGACGAGCGCCTCCACCACTACGCCCTCACCCACGAGGGCCGCTGAAGCCGACGCACCCGGGAGGGCGGGCGGGCCTGCGGCGCAAGCCCCCAGGCGGCCGGTGTGTGGACGAACGGGCCAGCGGCGGCCGGACTACCGGCCGCCGCCCGCCGGCGGGTCGACCGCGAACAGCTGCTCCTCCACGTGGTCCAGCGCCACCCGCAGCGCTCCCATCGCCACCACCTCGGTGCCGAGCGCGGCCAGCGCGACCTCCGGCGCGCGCAGGGTGAACCGGGCGAGGCGCTCGCGCAGCGGCTCCAGCACGCCGTCCAGACCGGCCGCCCAGCCGCCGACCACCACCAACTGCGGGTCTATCGCCAGCACCAGCGCCGCCACGTCGTGCACCAGCCGGGCCAGGAAGCGGTCCATCGCCACCCGGGCGACCTCGTCCCCCTCGCGGGCGAGGCGCAGCACCCGGGCCACCGCCGCCTCGTCCAGCGGGTCGAGCGGCTTGCCGGTGGTGGACAGCAGCCGCTCGGGGGAAACCTCCTGGCCGAGCAGGTGCAGGGCGCCGATCTCGCCGGCCGCGCCGCCGTACCCGCGGTGCAGCCGGCCGTTGATCAGCGAGCCGGCGCCGGGGCTGAGCCCGGCCATCACGAACACCACGTCGTCCGCGCCGACCGCCGCGCCCTGCCAGTGCTCGGCGATGGCGGCCAGGTTGGCGTCGTTCTCGATGAGCACCGGGCAGCGGAACGAGCGCCGCAGCCGGGCGCCCAGGTCCAGGCCGGTCCAGCCGGGCATCGCGGTGCCGAGCTGGACGGTGCCGTCCCGGTCGACGATGCCGGGGGTGCCGACGCCCACCGCCCACAGGTTGTCGCGCGAGATGCCGGCCTTGCGCAGCACCTCGGCGACCACGGCGCGGACCGCGGACAGCCGCTCCTCCGCGTCCAGGGTCTCCTCCACCGGCTTGAAGTGAGTGCCCACCACCTCACCCGTCAGGTCGGCGAGGATCACCCGGACGTCATGCACGTTGATCTCGATGCCCAGGATGTGCCCGGCCTCCGCGCGGAACCGGAACCACCGGGCCGGCCGCCCGCGCCGCCCGGTGCCGCCCGCCCCGCCGCCGTTCTGCGGCTGCTCCACCTCGGCGACCAGGCCGGTCTCGACCAGACCCTCGATCACGCCCTCGACCGTCGGCCGGGACAGTCCGGTGTCCCCGACCAGCTGAGTGAGGGTCACCGACTGGCCGGCCCGCAACGCCCGGAGCGTGACCGCCGCGTTGATCCGCCGCAGCAGTGAGGAGTCTCCTCCGGTGAGCCGATCCGCCAAGACGCTGCCCTTCGCCGTTCGCGCGACAGCTCTGGCGCGCGGTCCGATGCCGCGGACGCCGCCGGAGGACGTGCCCGGTGCGCCGAGTGCACCACACTGGGCACACCCTGACGCACCCGCCGCCCCGGAGGGCCCGCGAGAGTCCGCCGCCCGGAACGCGGCACGGCAGCGCTGGACCGCCTGGGCCGTGGCCGGGGGCATGCCGGATGCTACCCGGGCCCGGGCCCGGCGGGCGAGCATCTTCGCAGCTCACCCCGGCTTCGGTATCGAAATGGTACGCGGCGGGTGGCAGTGCGTGATCCGGGGTGCAATCCGCCGAAATCGACCAGGTACGGAGGACCCGTGAGCGGCCGTGGAATCGGGCGCCACGGCGGGCCGCGGGACGGCCCCAGGGGCGGCCGGGGTGCGGTCGGGGACAGCTGGGGGGACGGGCGGAGCAGGGCGGGCGGAGGGGAGACCGGAGGGGAGACCGGAGGGAGGCGGAACGGCTGCCGGAATCGGTCTATGCTGCGGGCATGCCGAGTGATGTTCGTACCCTTCGTCCTGGCTCAACCGTATTGTCGGACAAGGACTTTGTGCACGGGAGCACCCGCCTGGCCGCCGTGCCGTTCGTCCCCGAGGTCCGGCTGCACATGGCGGAGGACGCGATCGCCCTCTGGGAGACCACCGAGTCCGAACGCGGCGAGATCGGCCTGCCGCCGCCGTTCTGGGCCTTCCCGTGGGCCGGCGGCATGGCCGTCACCCGCTACGTCCTGGACCACCCCGACCTGGTCGCCGGCCGCAGCGTGCTCGACCTGGCGGCCGGCTCCGGACTGGTCGGCATCGCGGCGGCCCTGCGCGGCGCCGCCTCCGTACGGGCCGCCGAGATCGACGCCTACGCGGTGGCCGCCATCGCCATCAACGCCGAGGCCAACGACGTCCGCGTCGACGCCGAGGTCGCGGACCTGCTCGACGGCGACGGCGCCCCCGCCGAGGTCGTGCTGGCCGGGGACGTGTTCTACGAGCGCGAGATGGCCGCCCGCTTCCTGCCGTTCCTCCGGCGGGCGCAGGCGCGCGGCGCCACGGTGATCGTCGGCGACCCGGGCCGGGCGTACCTGCCGCGCGAACGGTTCACCGCGCTGGCGGTGTACGAGGTGCCGACGGTGGCCGACCTGGAGGACGCCGACCGCAAGCGCACCACGGTGTGGCGTCTGAGCTGAGCCGTCGTCGGTGGCTGCGGCCTGTCGCCTGTGGCCTGTGGCCGTTTCGACGGGTGAAATTCCCGGCGGGCCCGGCGGCGCCGCTGGTAGACAACCGGGGCATGAGCGAACGCATCACGCTGCGCCCCGCGCGCGCCGACGAGATCCCCGCCGTACTCGCCTTCTGGGCGTCCTCGGCCACCGGCACCAGCATCACCGACGACGCCGAGGGGGTGGCCGCGCTGCTGGCGCGCGACCCGCAGGCGCTGATCCTCGCTGAGCTGACGACGGCGGAGGCGAGAGAAGACCCGGGTGCCGGGGCCACGCTCGTCGGCACGGTCATCGCCGGCTGGGACGGCTGGCGCTGCCACCTCTACCGCCTCGCCGTCGACCCCGGCCACCGCCGCCTGGGCATCGGGCGCGCCCTGCTGGCCGCCGCCGAGGAACGGTTCGCCGCCCTCGGCGGCCGGCGGGCGGACGCCATGGTGCTCGACGACAACGAGGTGGGCCGCGGCACCTGGCGGGCCGTCGGGTACGGGCCGCAGCCCCAGTGGACGCGCTGGGTCAAGCCGCTGCCGGAGCACGGCTGACGTCCTGGAGCCGACGGCCCGGCGGGGACTTCTAGGGGGAGGCCGCGCCCGTGCCCGTGGACGTCGGTGAGACCGGTGACGAGGTGGGTGAGGCCGGCGTGGGCGAGGGTGACGCGGGCTTCGGCCCGACCTGGAGGCCGATGACATGTCCGTCGGCCGTCAGGAAGTACTGCAGTCCGGCGTAGCCCGGGGTGACCAGGATGCCCTGGGTCATCTTCGGGAACTGGCTGGAGCGGGCGAGCTCGTCGCCGCTCGCGGCGTCGCGCCACACCACCTGTTCCGTCTCGTACTTCTTGAGCCCCTGGAAGAACTTCACCGGGATGTCCGTCCCGATCAGGACCCGCTGGTCCTTCGGCCCGATCAGAGTGGTGAAGCTGAGCGTCGTCTGGTCCTGCGTCCACGCGACCGACAGCGTGCCGTCGGTGAGGTCGATCCCGGCGAGCTTGCCCGCGCCGGCGTCCATCGCGTACACCCGGTTGTTCTCCGGGTCGACCGAGACCATCGACGGGATGAAGCTGTTCTTGGTGCCGCTGGTGGCGAACGGCTGGACGTTCGCCACCTTGGACGAGTCCGCCTGGTCCACCGCGACCACGCTCATCGGGGTCGGGGTGGGCTTCCCGCCGTTGGTCATCGTGACGACGTAGTCGTTGATCACGGCCATCGCGGACGCCGCCGTCTGCCCGTCCTGCAGGTAGGGCACCGGTCCCCAGCCGGGGTCGGCGGCGAAGGTGCCGCCCTGGTAGGTGTAGCGGTAGAGCTTGGTCGCGCCGGGCAGATAGATGGCCGGGGTGCCGTTGAGGACCGTCGTGGTGACGCGGCCGCCCATCATCTCGGGCAGCGTCACCTGGGACAGCACCTGGAGGGTCTTCGGGTCGATCGCCACCATCACCGACGGCGGCACGGCCGTCGGATCGGGGCAGTTCAGGAAGGCGCTGAACCCCTGCTCGGTGCAGCCGGGCTGCCGGTTCACCGTCTTGGCGATGATGGTGCCGTCGGGCAGCGCGTCGTAGCCGTTGTAGGCGGTGTCCCGCGGGGCCGACAGGCCGGTGGGCAGCGTCGTCCGGGCGAGGACGGTGCCGGTGGCCGGGTCGATCCGGGCGATGTGGTAGCCGTAGACCACCACCAGGCTGCCGTCCGCGAGGGTGTTCAGCACGCCCGGGTAGTTCCACTCGTCGGTCGCGTCGGTGTTGATGAGCACCCGCCGCCACACCTCGTTGAAGGTGCCGGGCTCCACCCGGGAGACGAACGAGCCGGACGCCGCCGGGTCGTCGCCGTAGCCGCCGCCGTAGACGTAGAGCTCATCCGGCCCGCGGTCCACGATGTTGTACGGCGTGACGTAGACCTGGTCCGAACCGTGCGCGAAGACCTGGTTGTCCGACGACGCGCCCAGGAAGTGCGCGCAGGCGTACAGGTGCGTGCGGGCGGAGTCGTGCACCTCGAAGGCGGCGATGGTGGGGAACCACGGGGCGTTGCCCTCCGCCGTGGCGCAGGACTGCTCGCCGGGGATCAGCGAGGGGTCGCCGACCAGCGGGCCGCCTGCGGCCGACTCGTCGGCGGGCACCGAGGCACTGGAGCGGGAGGTGACCGGGCCCTTGCCGGAGTCCGAGCCGGAGCAGCCGGCCAGGGCGAGGAACAGGGCCGTCATCACCGCCGCCGGTCGGCGGAGGGGCAGCCCGTGGACGGGCAGCCGGAGGGCGTGCGGTCGGCGGACGGGTAGCCGGAGAACGGGCAACCGGGGCATCGGCGGCTTCCTCACGTCGCGCGGGGCACCGGCGAGCGGACCGACCGGCACCTGATCGACGGACAGCCTGACAGCGCCGCCCCGGCCCGCCCGGGCTGACGCGCCGGACGGCCCGGCCGACGGGACGGCGGGTCACCCGGGTGGGCGCCGGCCCCCGGACCGGGGCTACGCCGGGCCGGGCCGCGCCGGGCCGGTGTCCGCCGGACCGGTCTCCGCGGCGACCCAGGCGAGGTAGTCCGGGGAACCCGCGATGACCGGCACGGCGACCACCTCGGGCGTGTCGTAGTCGTGGCGCTCGCTCAGGAAAGCGGTCAGCGGACCGGTGAGCTCGGCCCGGGTCTTGAGGTCGACCCGCCACTCCGCCTCGTCCCGGACCTCGCCCTCCCACCAGTACACCGACCGCACCGGGTAGCACTGGGCGCACGCCGCCAGTCGCTCCCGTACCGCGGCACCGGCCAGCTCGCGGGCCTTGGCCTCGCTCTCGTGCGTCGTGGTCACCACCACGAACTCGGCCCCGGTCCGTGACTCGCGCTTCGTCATGCCCGTGAGCCTATCCGCGCCGGTGCCGCGTCGGGCGGGGCGTGCGGTGACGGAGGCGGCCGCGTCAGGCGGGGTGCGCCGCGGCGAAGGCGGCCGCGTCCCAGTGGCCGTGCAGGGCCGGGGCCAGCGAGGCCAGCGCCAGGGCGGGGAAGTCGGCCGCGCCGGCCGCGCCCTCCGGCAGGGCGCCCAGCAGCGGGGCGCCGGCGGCCTCGGGCAGGTCGGCGAGGTTGCAGCGGGAGGCGAGGTCCGCGGCGGCGGGCCAGGAGCCCACGATCACGCCCCACAGGTCGAGCTTCCGGGCGTGCAGCGCCTCCGCGGTCAGTGTGGTGGTGTTGAGCGTGCCCAGTCCGGCCGAGGCGACCAGCAGGAACCGCGCGTCCAGCCCGGCGTCCAGCACGGCCCGGGCCTGGTCGGCCAGCGTCCGGCCCCGGTCGTCGTAGCGGACCAGCAGCCCGCCGGCGCCCTCGACCAGCACCAGGTCGTGACCGGCCGCGAGCCGGATGACCTCGGCGGACACCTCGTCGGGGGACAGGAACGGGAGCCCCGAGCGCCGGGCGGCCCTCTCCGGGGCCAACGGCTCCGGGTAACGGGCCAGCTCGCTGACGGTCAGCCGGCCGGTGGGCCCGCCCGCGTCGGCGAGCCGGACGACCTCCGCGGCGTCCCCGGCCTCGCCCGGGCCCATCCCGGTCTGCCCGGGCTTCAGCACGGCGACCCGCAGGCCCGCCCGCAGCGCGGCCGCGGCCACGGCGGCCGTGGCCACCGTCTTGCCGACCTCGGTCCCGGTGCCGGTCACGAACAGGACGCTCATCCGGCCACCGCCGCCGCCGTCACACCGGCGCAGATCCGCGCCACGTCCTCGTCGCCGCTGACGTACGGCGGCATGGTGTAGATCAGGTCGCGGAACGGGCGCAGCCACACGCCCTGCTCCGCCGCCGCGTGGGTCGCGGCCTCCATCGACACCGGGTGGTCCAGCTGCACCACGCCGATCGCGCCGAGCACCCGGACGTCCCGGACCCCCGGCAGCTCGGCCGCGCCCGCCAGCCCGTCCCGCAGACCGGCCTCGACGCGCTTGACCTCCAGCGTCCAGTCCTGGCCGAGCAGCAGCTCGATCGAGGCGTTGGCGACCGCCGCGGCCAGCGGATTGCCCATGAACGTCGGCCCGTGCGCCAGGACCGGCATCTCGCCGCGGCTGATCCCGTCCGCGACCTCGGCGGTGCACAGCGTCGCCGCCATCGTCAGGTAGCCGCCGGTCAGCGACTTGCCCAGGCACATCACGTCCGGCGAGACGCCCGCGTGGTCGGCGGCGAACAGCGCGCCGCTGCGCCCGAACCCGGTGGCGATCTCGTCGAAGATCAGCAACACGCCGTGCCGGTCGCACAGTTCGCGCAGCATCCGCAGGTAGGCGGGGGAGTGGAAGCGCATCCCGCCCGCGCCCTGGACCACCGGCTCGACGATCACGGCGGCCAGCTCGTCCGCGTGCCGCTCCATCAGTTCGTCGAACCGCGCGGCGTACTCCTCGTCGAGCGGCGCGTCGAAGCCGGCCGGCGGCTGCGGCGCGAACAGCTGCCCCGGCAGCACCCCGCCCCACAGGTGGTGCATGCCGCCCTGCGGGTCGCACACCGACATCGGGTGGAAGGTGTCACCGTGGTAGCCGCCGCGCCAGGTCAGCAGCCGGCGCTTCTCCGGGCGGCCCACCGACTGCCAGTACTGCAGGCACATCTTCATCGCGACCTCGACGGCCACCGACCCCGAGTCGCCCAGGAACACGTGCCGCAGCGGCTCGGGGGTGATGTCCACCAGCGTCTTCGCCAGCCGGACGGCGGGCTCGTGGGTGAGCCCGCCGAACATCACATGGCTCATCCGGCCCAGCTGGTCCCGCACCGCCTCGTCCAGGACGGGGTGCCCGTACCCGTGGATCGCCGCCCACCAGGACGACATCCCGTCGACCAGTTCACGGTGCCCGGCGACCGGCTCGGCGAGCCGCAGCCGCACCCCGGACGCGGACTCCACCACGAACGGGGCCACGGTGCCGGGCATCGGGCCGTACGGGTGCCAGACGTGCGCCCGGTCGAGGGCGAGCAGGGACTGCGGGGACAGCTGGGCCATCGTGCGTGCTCCTCCGGTCGGTTCCGTCAGGCGTTCGGGGCCAGCTCGGTGCCGGCACCGCGGCGGCGGACCCGGACCAGGTCACTGCGCAGCTCGTCGTTGTCGTGGGTCACCGGGGCGAGGGCCGGTCCGCCGCAGGGGCCGCAGCCGCCCGCGCCGTGGCCGGTGGTCTCGGCCCCCGCGTCCGTGCCCGCCTCGTCGTCGGAGCCGGAGTGTCCGCCGCAGGGGCCGCAGCCGCCCGCGCCGTGGCCGGTGCTGGTGTCGGCGCCGGTGCCGCACCCGCCGGCCGTGGCCGCGACGTCGGCCCGGTGCCGGGGCAGGGTGGCCTCGCCGGCGCCCTCGACCTCGAAGCCCGCGTCCTTGATCATGTCGAGGTCGGCCTGGCCGGCCTGGCCCTCGCTGGTCAGGTAGTCACCCAGGAAGATCGAGTTGGCGATGTGCAGGCCCAGCGGCTGGAGGGAGCGCAGGTGCACCTCGCGCCCGCCCGCGATCCGCACCTCGGTGTCCGGGTTGACGAAGCGGACCATCGCCAGGATGCGCAGGCAGCGCTGCGGGGTGAGGTTCCACTCCTGGGCCAGCGGGGTGCCCTCGAACGGGATCAGGAAGTTGACCGGCACCGAGTCCGAACCCAGCTCGCGCAGCGCGAACACCACGTCGACGAGGTCCTCGTCGCTCTCGCCCATGCCCGCGATCAGGCCGGAGCAGGCGGACAGGCCCGCGCCGTGCGCCTTCTGCACGGTGTCCACACGGTCCGCGTAGGTGTGGGTGGTGGCGATGTCGCCGTAGGTGCCCTCGGAGGTGTTCAGGTTGTGGTTGTACGCGTCGACACCGGCCGCCCGCAGACGCTCGGCCTGGTTGTCGGAGAGCAGGCCCAGGCAGGCGCAGATCTCGACGGCCGGGTCGGCGTCCTTGATGGCGGCCACCGTGTCGGAGACCCGGTCGATGTCCCGGTCCGTCGGGCCGCGGCCGCTGGCGACCAGGCAGACCCGCTTGGCGCCGCCGGCGACACCCGCCCGGGCGGCCTCGGCGGCCTGGTCCGGCTTCAGCCAGGTGTACTTGAGGATCTCGGCCTTGGAACCCAGCCGCTGCGAACAGTACGAGCAGTCCTCCGGGCAGAGCCCGCTCTTCAGGTTCACCAGGTAGTTGAGCTTCACCCGGCGGCCGAACCACTGCCGGCGAACCCGCCCGGCGGCCGCGACCACGTCCAGCAGGTCGTCGTCGGTGGTGGCCAGGACGGCCAGCGCTTCCTCCCGGGTGGGGATTTCGCCACGCAGGCCCTTGGCGGTGAGGGTATCGAGCAGATCCATGCGCCCGATCCTGCCTGCTGCCCGTCCACCGGCGCCAGAGGGAACCCGCCAGAAGATCCGCCGGAGGATGTGCGAGTTGTCACAGTGTCGCCGCAGACCGTAGTGGCGCAGGTCACGTCCCAGGTCACGCGTGCCGCGGGGCCGCTCCCGGCGTGCGGGAGGGGGTGGCGGCGGGTCGTCGTTCCGGGGCGGCGGGCGGTGATCGTTCCGGGGTGGCCCACGTGATCCGGGCCACCCGTTCGCTGCATAGAATCTCCGCCATGACGACGCAGGGGGACCGCACCCCGCCACCGGCTGACCAGGGCACCGACGAGCCGTCCGGGGCGTACGAGCCGTCCGGGGCGTACCGGCCCAGGAGGATCGGCCGCCCCCGACGGACCGTCGCCTGGCTGGTCGTGGTCGGCGTGGTCGCGGCCGGCGGCTGGATCATCACCCGCCCGCACCCCGGCGACTGGATACCCGGGCTCGGCCCGTCCAGCAAGGACGCCGCCAAGACGCCCCTGGTGATCGGCACCCCGCCGCCGCGGACCGTCACCGAACCCGAGAGCCTCAACGTCGACGCCTACTTCCCCGCCCAGCGGCTGATCGAGGTCGGCGCCTACAAGGGCAAGCGCTCCGGCGCCCGCCAGGGCCAGGACTGCGCCGAGGCCCTCCAGGACCGCAACCAGGACCCGCTGCGCGACAGCGGCTGCCAGGGCTACCTCTCCGTCAGCTTCACCGGCGTGGACAAGCCGGTGCTCAGCAGTGTCACCGTGCTGCGGTTCGCCGACGAGACCGCCGCCGCCAAGGCCGCCGAGGCGCTCAAGGCCAAGCCCGGTTCGGTCGCCTTCATCCTCCCGGACGCCACGCCGGCCCCCGCGCCGAGCGCCGGTGCCACCGCCAAGCCCGGGACGGCGCCGCGGATCGAGGCCGTCCGGCACTACGTGACCGTCGCCAGCTCGCGCTTCGCCGAGAACCAGGCGAGCCCGAGTGCCGGCGCCACCACCGCCCCGGCCACCCCGGCTGCCCCGGGCACCCCGACCACTCCGCTCGCCGTCCCGCCCAGCCCCCCTGCCGCACCCGAGCAGCCGCTGGAGGACGCCACCCGTGCGCTCTCGTACTCGGCGGGGGCTCCGTTCATCTGGACGTGAGGGGTGCGCGGGTGCGGGTGCGGGACGTGAATGGTGGCGGGTGCGTGAGCGTTCACTGATCCGTGAATGGTGCTGTTCGGGCAAATGGTGATGTTTGGGTGAATAGTCCTGGATCGGTGAATGGTCTCGGATTGGTGAATGGTGGCGTGGCCGTGAGCGTTCGTCGAGGCGTGAGCGTTCGCCGACGTGTGAACGGTGCCGGGAGCGTGAGCGATACCGGAAGCGTGAACGGCGCCTGATACGCGAGTGATACGCGAGCGTGGACAGGCGCGTGAACGGCGACAGGTACGCGAACGGCGAGGCGGCCCCGGTCATCCGGGGCCGCCTCGCCGTTTCGGTGTCGGTGCCGTTTCGGTGTCGGCGCGCCTGGGAGGGCTCAGCCGCCGAGGCGGTCCACCGCGGTGACCCGCACGACCGCGCGGCCCTCCTCGTCCGAGCCGTACAGGTCGACCTCGGCGCTGATGCCCCAGTCGTGGTCGCCCTCCGGGTCGTCGAAGATCTGCCGGACCCGCCAGGCGGAGTCCTCCTCCTCGATGATCAGCATCTTCGGGCCGCGCGCGTTCGGACCGGTGCCCAGGTCGTCGTACTCCTCCCAGTACCCGTCCATGGCGTCCGCCCAGCGGTCCGCATCCCAGCCGTACTCGCCGTCCAGCTCGGCGAGCGCGTCGTAGTGCTCCAGCGCGCACAGCTCCACCCGGCGGAACATCTCGTTGCGCACCAGCACCCGGAACGCCCGCGCGTTGGCCGTCACCGGCGCCGGCTTCGCGTCCAGCGTCACCTCGGCGGCCTGCGGCTCGGTCGGGTTGGCCAGCTGCTCCCACTCGTCCAGCAGGCTGGAGTCGACCTGGCGGACCAGTTCGCCCAGCCAGGCGATGACGTCCTTGAGGTCGTCCGTCTTCACGTCCTCGGGGACGGTCTGCTCCAGCGCCTTGTACGCGCTCGCCAGGTAGCGCAGCACGATGCCCTCGGTGCGCGCCAGCTCGTAGAAGCCCACGTAGTCGGTGAAGGTCATCGCGCGCTCGTACAGGTCGCGGATCACCGACTTCGGCGCCAGCTGGTGGTCGCCGATCCACGGGTGCGCCCGCCGGTAGACCTCGTACGCGTGGGTGAGCAGCTCCTCCAGCGGCTTCGGGTACGTGATCTCCTGGAGCCGCTCCATCCGCTCCTCGTACTCGATGCCGTCGCGCTTCATCTCGCCGACGGCCTCGCCGCGCGCCTTGTTCTGCTGCGAGGCGAGGATCTGGCGCGGGTCGTCGAGGGTCGCCTCGACCACCGAGACCACGTCCATCGCGTACGAGGGCGAGGTCGGGTCGAGCAGCTCGAACGCGGCCAGCGCGAAGGTGGAGAGCGGCTGGTTGAGCGCGAAGTTCTCCTGGAGGTCCAGGGTCAGGCGCACGATCCGGCCCTCGGAGTCCGGCTCCGGGAGCCGTTCGACGATGCCGCCCTCCAGCAGCGAGCGGTAGATGGCGATCGCGGAGCGGATGTGCCGGCGCTGCGCCGCGCGGTCCTCGTGGTTGTCGGTGAGCAGCTTGCGCATCGCCTCGAAGGCGTTGCCGGGCCGCCCGATCACCGACAGCAGCATCGCGTGGCTCACCTTGAACCGGGAGACCAGCGGCTCCGGGTCGGCGGCGATCAGCTTCTCGAAGCCCTCCTCCGTCCAGCCGACGAAGCCCTCCGGGGCCTTCTTCCGGACGATCTTGCGCTTCTTCTTCGGGTCGTCACCGGCCTTGGCGACGGCCTTCTCGTTCTCGATGACGTGCTCGGGCGCCTGGGCGACCACCTGGCCGACGGTGTCGAAACCGGCCCGGCCCGCGCGGCCCGCGATCTGGTGGAACTCCCGGGCGCGCAGCGTGCGCACCTTCACCCCGTCGTACTTGGACAGGGCGGTGAACAGCACCGTGCGGATCGGCACGTTGACGCCGACGCCCAGCGTGTCCGTCCCGCAGATCACCTTCAACAGACCTGCCTGGGCGAGCCGTTCGACCAGCCGTCGGTACTTGGGCAGCATGCCCGCGTGGTGCACGCCGATGCCGTGGCGCACGTAACGGGACAGGTTGCGGCCGAACTTGGTGGTGAAGCGGAAGTTGCCGATCAGAGCGGCGATGGCGTCCTTCTCCGTCTTCGAGCACATGTTGATGCTCATCAGCGACTGCGCCCGCTCCACCGCCTCCTTCTGGGTGAAGTGCACGACGTAGACCGGTGCCTGACCGGTCTTCAGCAGCTCCTCCAGGGTGTCGTGCAGCGTGGTGCGGCGGTACTCGTAGAACAGCGGCACCGGGCGGGTCGCCGAACGGACCACGGTGGTGGGCCGGTCGGTACGACGCGTCAGGTCCTCCTCGAACCGGCGGACGTCGCCCAGCGTCGCCGACATCAGCAGGAACTGCACCTGCGGCAGCTCCAGCAGCGGGATCTGCCAGGCCCAGCCGCGGTCCGGCTCGGCGTAGAAGTGGAACTCGTCCATCACGACCTGGCCGATGTCGGCCCGGTCGCCGTCCCGCAGCGCGATCTGTGCCAGCACCTCGGCCGTGCAGCAGATGATGGGCGCGGTCGGGTTGACCGACGCGTCACCCGTCATCATGCCGACCTGCTCGGTGCCGAACACCTTGCACAGGTCGAAGAACTTCTCCGACACCAGCGCCTTGATCGGCGCGGTGTAGAAGGTCCGCTTGCCCTCGGCCAGCGCCGCGAAGTGCGCGCCGGCCGCCACCAGGCTCTTGCCGGAGCCGGTCGGCGTCGCCAGGATCACGTTGTTCCCGGAGACCAGCTCGATCAGCGCCTCCTCCTGCGCCGGGTACAGCGTGATGCCGCGCTCCTCCGCCCAGGCGGCGAACGTCTCGTACAACGCGTCGGGAGTGGCGGGCTTCGGCATCAGGTCAAGGAGGGTCACCTGCCCATCTTGCCTGCTCCCGCACACCCCGGGCAAAGCTGGGGGCGGCCGCCGGGACGCCGGGGGGCGGTGGGGGGTGGTGCGTCCGGGGTGGCTCGGGGCTGTTCGGGGCGCTCGGCTTGCTCGGGACTGCTCGGGGCCGGGCCGGGGTTGCTCGGGGTTGTCCGGGGCTGCTCGGCGGGTGACCACCCGTGCCGGGTGGCGTTTCGAACCGGTCGTCCCGGGCAGCGGCTCGGAACACGACGAAACAGCGTGATCGAGTGTGTGCGCAGCCGCACATTGCCCGGCCGGTGCGGGGCGTGCCAGAGTGCGGACCATGGCCCACAGCACCGCTCCCGGTACGTCGTCGCAGCACACCACCGCCCCGGAGGCCGTCTTCGACTGGCTCGACGAGGCCGCCGAGCTGCGGGCCGGGGCCGGCCTCACCCGGACCCTGCGCAGCCGTCCCGCCGAGGACCCGGTGCTGGACCTGGCGAGCAACGACTACCTCGGTCTGACCCGGCACCCGGCCGTGACCCGGGCCGCCGCCGACGCCGCCCTGCGCTGGGGCGGCGGCGCCACCGGCTCCCGCCTGGTCACCGGGACCACCGCGCTGCACACCGAACTGGAGCAGGAACTCGCCGAGTTCTGCGGCGTCGAGGCCGCCCTCGTCTTCTCCTCCGGGTACGCCGCCAACCTGGCCGCGCTCACCGCGCTCACCGACCCCGACACGCTCATCGTCTCGGACGCCTACAACCACGCCTCGCTCATCGACGGCTGCCGACTCGCCCGCGCCGACGTCCACCGGGCCCCGCACGCCGACCCCGGCGCCGTACGGCACACCCTCGCCGAGCGCGCCCAGCGACGGGCCCTGGTGGTCAGCGACTCGGTGTTCTCCGTCGACGGCAACGCCGCACCCCTCGCCGCACTCGCCGACGCCGCCCGGGCCCACGGCGCCGCACTCCTGGTGGACGACGCGCACGGGCTCGGCGTCCTCGGCCCCGGCGGCTCGGGCGCCCTCGCCGCGGCCGGACTGACCGGACACCCCGACGTCGTCGCCACCGTCACCCTCTCCAAGTCGCTGGGCTCCCAGGGCGGCGCCGTCCTCGGACCGCGCCGGGTCGTCCGCCACCTCGTCGAGACCGCCCGCACCTTCATCTTCGACACCGGCCTCGCACCCGCCGCCGCCGGCGCCGCCCTCGGCGCGCTGCGCCTGCTGCGCGCCGAACCGCACCGCGCCGACCGCGCCCGCGAGGTGGCCCGCCTCCTCTCCGAGCGCCTCACCGCCGCCGGACTGCGCGCCAGCACCCCGGACGCCGCCGTGGTCTCGGTCCTCGCCCCCGGCCCCGAGGCCGCCGTCACCTGGGCCGCCGACTGCCGCCGCGCCGGGCTCGCCGTCGGCTGCTTCCGCCCGCCGTCGGTGCCGGACGGCATCTCCCGGCTGCGGCTCACCGCGCGCGGCGACCTGACGGACGCTCAGATCTCCGAGGCGGTAAGGATCCTGGCGGCCACCGCGCCGGTCGGTGGAACGGCCTGAGCCGCGCCGGCCGGCGTGCGCCCGTCCGACCGGGTGGCCCATGCGGGCCCGTTCGACGGGTTGACGGCGCGGGCCCGTTCGAATGGCTGACCTGAGCGGGCTGCCTGACGGATCGACCGGCGCGGGCGGGTGAGGGTGCGCCGGTCCGGGGGCGTGAATGCCCCCGGTCGAAACCGCCCGTCGGTGTCGCGCGTCCCACCGGGTGGTAGGTGACGGGCGGCGACACGCGTGACGGCGGGGGTGGCTGATGGACCCGGACATCCGGCGGGCACTGGTGGTGGCACTCGGCCTCCTGACGGGTGGGCTGCTCCTCTGCGGCCTGGGCGGCTGGGGCGCGGTGGCCGCCGGTGAACGGCTCTGGTACACGGCCGGCCCGCTCGGCACCCGACTGTTCCAGGGCGCTCTGGCCCTGGGTTCCCTCGCGGTCGCCGCGACGGGCGGCTACCTCGTCCTCGCCCTGGCCCGCCCCGTCACCCGGACCGCCCGGCCCGAGAACATCGCCGTCGGCACCGCGATCACCCTGGCCGGCTGCGCCCTGCTCGCCCTCGTCGCCGCACTGATCAGCTCCGGGCTCGGCCGGTGACCGCGGCCACCGCGGTGCGGATCGTACGGTTCACCCGGTCGGCCGTGCTGGCCGCCGCGGCGCTGGTCTGCCTGGCCCTCGTGGTCCCGGTCGTGCTGGGCGCCGGCGCCGACCTCCCCCACACCACCCGGCTGGTGGGGACCCCGGGACTGATGAGCGTGGAGCAGTGTGCCCCGGACCGGTCCGGCACACCGGCCGGGGAGTGCGCGGGTGGCTTCCGACCCGACGAACCCTGGGTGGGGGAGACGGTTGCCGCCTTCGTGTACGTCGAGCTCGTGCACGCCGAGCTCGTGCACGTCGATCCGCGGGTCGAGGTCGGCGCGCGGATACCGGTGCAGTGTGAGGGCGCGTACTGCCACCGGGTCGGACCGGGCGGACCGGGCGGGACGGCTCGGGCGCTGATGCTGCCGACGCTGTGCCTGGCGCTGGTGTCGGTGGGCGCGATCCTGTCAGGCCTGGCGTCCCGGGGTTTTGCCTTCGGGCGGGTCACGGCCTTCCGGGCGAGGGCCCGGGGCGCGGGTGGGCTCTGTCTGCTGCTGGGGCTGTTCGGGCCGATCGTGCTCGGGCTGCTGGGCGCGCTGCTCCTGAGCGTCGGGTGGTGAACGTCGGGTGGTGAACGTCGGGTGGTGAACGTCGGGTGTGTGGGCGGCAGGCCGGTGCCGGGTGGGGCCGGCCCTAGCCCTCCAGGCCGGCCAGTTCCCACAGGAACCCCGTCCGCTCGTCCCGGCGGCCGGCGGCCGCGCGCGGGACGGCGACCACGGGCGCCAGGGCGCGGCACCAGGCGAGCACCCGGTCCGGGTCGGCGCCGGGGACGAGCGCGCACAGCTCCGCGATGCGACGGTCGAGGGCATCGCGGCCGGCGATGCCCTCGATGGCCCAGTCGACCAGGTCGAAGTCCGGGTCGCCGAGCGCCGGGCGCGGGTCGATGGCCACCGGACCGGCCGGGCCGGCGAGGACGTTGGCCGGGTGGAGGTCGCCGTGCACCAGCGCGAGCGGACCGGAGTCCGCCAGCTCCAGCGCGAACGCGCGGACGCGGGCGGGCACCCGGCCCGGTGCGCGGCGCTCGGTGAGCCCGTACAGGAAGTCGACCCGCTCGCGCAGTGGTCGCAGGATCGTGGAGTCGGCCGGCGGGGTGGCGGCGCGAAGGTCGGTCAGCAGGTCGCCGAGGTCGGCGGGCTGCCAGCCGCGCTCGCGCAGCAGCGTGCCGGGGCGGACGTCCGCGAGCAGCAGCGCGCCGGCCTCCGGCTCGTACCCGAGCAGGCCGACCACGGAGGGTAGTCCGGCCCACGTTCCGAGGGCGGTCGCCTTTTCCGCGGCCACCGTGGCGTCCGGGGTCAGCTTCAGCCAGGCGGCGGTGCCGTCCACCCGCGCGCAACGGAACACCTGGGCCGTCCCGCCGCCGCCGGACGCCAGCACGGTGAGGCCCCAACGGTCGGCGAGGCCGGCGACCAGCTCGGGCAGGGCGTCGCACCACGCTTCGGCGGACGGGCCGAAGCGTACGGCCAGGCGGGTGCGGACGTCGGCGGGGACAACGAGGTCGATGTTCACGCTTGGGCTTCCATTCACGCTTGCGTTGCCGTTCACGCTTGCGTTGCCGTTCATGCCTGCGTTGACGTTCACGTTCGCGTCATCGTTCACGTGAATGCTCATGTTGGTGTGATCGTGAATGTTGCCGTTCACGTGAATGCTTCCATGGCCATGAACATTCGCGTGATCATGAACGCTCGCATCCCGTCCCCGTCCTCGTTCCCGCCGGTGCCTCCGTTGCGGCTCCCGCTCCCGCTCCCGCCCCGGCTCCCGCTCCCGTCCCCGCTCCCGCCCACAGTCACGGCCGCCCTGCCACGAGCTGGACCTCGGCGCCGACCGGGCGGAACCCGGCGACCTGGAAGGCCCGGACGCTGGTGGCGTTGCCCGGTGCCTGCTGCGACCAGATCCAGTCGCCGTCCGGCAGGACGTGCCGGGAGCTGAGGGCCAGGGCCCGGCCGAGTCCCCGGCCCCGCGCCTGCGGGTCGACCTCGATCGAGCACTCCCAGCGGCCGGCCACCCCGCGGCCCAGCGCCAGGACACCGCCGGGCACCGCCCAGGCACGGACGTCGTCCCGGTAACGCAGCGCACGGGCGATCCGCGGGTGCTCCGGGTCCTCGATCGGCTCCAATGCCAGCGGCGGGTCGCCGGGCAGCCGTCCGGCGACGGTGACCATGTCGATGTTGCCGACGGTACGCCCGGTGCGCGCGCCGAAGGCGGTCAGGAACGGGAGACAGAGCGGCGCCGCGAGCGGGTCCGACGGCACGACGGCCAGCGTGGTGCGTACCCACTCCGGGTCCTCGTCGGTGAAGACCACGGCGTGCGCCGAGAACGACATCACCCCGACGTCCCGCGCCGACGGCTGTGGCACCACGGTCACGGTCCCGTCAGCCGGCGGGTACAGCCCGCCCGCCGCGTCCAGGAGTATCTCCCGCAGTCCGCGCTCGCTCATCCCCGTGCCCCCGGTCCCCGCCGCTCCCGCGCGCAAGTTCGCGCAAGATCGATTCTGCCCGAGAGTCTAGGCGGGCCGCCCGCGCTCGACGCGCCCGGGCCACCTCTCCACCCGGACCCCGCCTCTCCACCCAGGTCACCCCCTCCACCCAGGTCACCCCCTCCACCCGGGCCTCCCCCACCGGCTCACGTCCTGCGGGCCCGGCTCGGCTGGACGCGGGCCGGTTCGCCGGCAGCCTTGGGGTGGTCGGGCGGGTAGGGGAGTTCGCCGAGGCCCTCGTCGTGGGTCTGGCGTTCGTACAGCTCCAGCAGCGCTTCCAGGCCGAACGCCTCGCCGTCCATCCCGGCCTGCAGGTCGCCGACCTCGGCGAAGCGGGCGGGGACGGTGCGCAGGTCGAAGTCCTCGGGCGAGGCGTCGTCGAGTTCCTCCCAGTGCAGCGGTGTGGAGGCGGTGGCGCGCGGTCGGGCGCGCAGCGAGTAGGCGGAGGCGATGGTGCGGTCGCGGGCCATCTGGTTGTAGTCGACGAAGATCCGTTCGCCGCGCTCCTCCTTCCACCACGCCGTGGTGACCTTGTCGGGCATCCGCTGTTCCAGTACCCGGCCGAGTGCGATCACGGCGTGGCGGGCGTCGGTGAAGGTCCAGCGCGGTTCGAGCGGGACGTAGACGTGCAGGCCGCGCCCGCCGGACGTCTTCGGCCAGCCGCGCAGCCCGAATTCGTCGAGCACGGCGCGCAGTTCGTGGGCGGCGCGGACGGCGTCGTGGAAGTCGGTGCCGGGCTGCGGGTCGAGGTCGATGCGCAGCTCGTCCGGGTGGTCGGTGTCGTCGCGGCGGACCGGCCAGGGGTGGAAGGTGAGGCAGCCGAGGTTGGCCGCCCACAGCACGGCGGCCGGTTCGGTGGGGCAGATCTCGTCGGCGGAGCGTCCGCTGGGGAAGGCGATCCGGGCGGTCGGCAGCCAGTCGGGCAGGCCCTTGGGCGCCCGCTTCTGGTAGAAGAACTCGCCCTCCACGCCGTCCGGGAAGCGTTGAAGTGTGGTCGGCCGGTCGCGCAGCCCGCGCAGCACGCCCTCGGCGACGGCCAGGTAGTACTGCGCGACGTCGAGCTTGGTGAAGCCGCGCTCGGGGTAGTAGATCTTGTCCGGGTTCGACAGCCGTACGCTGCGCCCGGCGACATCCAGTTCCACGGCCGATCCCATGCCTCTCACGCTAAGCGTGTCGCGCCCGCCGTGCGCCCCGGCATCCGCCGAGCGAGCCGTGTGCGCCCCGGCATCCGCCGAGCCCGGCGTGCGCTCCGGCGCCGCACAGGCTCCCGCCCCGGTACTCGCTCGCCGCGCGCCCCGGCGCCGTGCGGGTGAGGATCGGAGCCATGGAGGAGCCATGGACCTGCCCGTGATGCCGCCGGTCTCCCCGATGCTGGCCAAGTCGGTGGCCGAGATCCCGCCCGGTATGCAGTACGAGGCCAAATGGGACGGCTTCCGGAGCATCGTCTTCCGTGACGGGGACGAGGTGGAGCTCGGCAGCCGCACCGGCAAGCCGCTGACCAGGTACTTCCCCGAGCTGGTCGAGGCGTTCCGGCGGGAGCTGCCGGAGCGCTGCGTGCTGGACGGCGAGGTGGTGATCGCCCGGGACGGCCGACTGCGCTTCGAGGAGCTGCTGGAGCGCATCCACCCGGCGGCGTCCCGGGTGCGCACCCTGGCGGAGCGTACGCCGGCCTCCTTCGTGGCCTTCGACCTGCTCGCGCTCGGCGACACCTCGCTCCTGGAGGAGCCGCTGTCGGCGCGTCGCCCGGCTCTGGTGGAGGCCCTCGCGGGCGCGGGCGACCCGGTGTTCACCGCGTCCGCCTCCACGGACCGCGAGCTCGCGCGGACCTGGTTCGAGCAGTACGAGGGCGCCGGGCTGGACGGGATCGTGGCCAAGCCGCTGGACCAGCCGTACCGGCCGGGGGAGCGGACCATGTTCAAGGTCAAGCACGGGCGCACCGCCGACTGCGTGGTGGCCGGCTACCGTGAGCACAAGAGCGGTCCGGTGGTCGGTTCGCTGCTGCTGGGCATCAACGACGACTCGGGCCGGCTGCAGCACGTGGGCGTGTGCGCCGCGTTCTCGATGGCCCGTCGCCGTGAACTCGTCGAGGAGCTGGCGCCGTTGCGGATGGACGACGTGTCGGGACACCCGTGGGCCGCCTGGGCGGAGGAGTCGGCGCACGCGGACGCCCGGCTGCCCGGTGCGCAGAGCCGCTGGACCGGCGGCAAGGACCTCTCCTGGGTGGCGCTGCGCCCCGAGCGGGTCTGCGAGGTGGCGTACGACCACATGGAGGGGAGCCGGTTCCGGCACACCGCGCAGTTCCGCCGCTGGCGGCCGGACCGGACGCCGGGAAGCTGCACCTACGCGCAGCTGGAGGAGCCGGTTTCGTACGATCTGGCCGAGGTGTTCGGGCGTTGACGAACTGTCAGAACCGTCACGGATGATCACGGTTGGGGTGGATCGGGCCGGGCGTCCTCGCAGGTTGGGCGCGTACATGGCGATCGATCGCCGCGGGTGGAGAAGCCTTGACGGGGCATGGGGGTTGTGCGAACCTCTCGGCAGGTCTGGACCAATGGCCTCCGTTCGCGGGGGCCCCGGCCGGCGAGGCGCGTCAGGGGGGTGAACCTGGGGCGCCCGGCGGCGCCGGGCCGTCGCGGCCGTCGGCCGGCCACGGGGGAGGGCCGGAGTCCTCCCGTCGGCCCTCGCAGTCACCGAACCCGGTTGCCGCGGCCCGCCGTCAGCGCCCGAACCCCGGTGCGAGGCGACGAACCCCGTGTGCGGCGAACGGTGCCCGCCGACCCAGGGCGGCCACGCGCGTCCCGTCCCGCCGCACGCCCCCGCCCGCATCCCCTCCGACGTCCGAAGCGAGCCGCAGATGCCCGAAGTCCTTCCCGCGTCCGACCCCGTCCCGGCCTCACCCGCCCAGCAGGGGATCTGGCTGACCGAGCGGCTGGGCCTCGCCCGTGAGGCGTTCCACATGCCGCTGCGGATCACCTTCGAGCGGGTGGACGCCGACGTACTGGCCGATGCCGTACGGATGGTGACCGAACGTCATCAAGCCTTGTCCGCGCGGCTGGTGGAGCGCGAAGGCCGGGTGTGGCAGGAGCCGGCCGACCGGCGACCCGAGCTGCTGGTGCTCGAAGCGCACGACCGGGGCGAACAGTTGGAGAAGGTGCTGGAGGAGGAGGCGGCCCGGCCGTTCGACCTGGAGAACGGGCCGCTCGCCCGCTTCACGCTGTACCTCGGGCCCGACGGCTCGGCCGAACTGCTGGCCGTCGTGCACCACGCCGTGTTCGACGGCAACTCCAAGGACGTCCTGGTGCGGGACCTCGCCACCGCCTACCGGGGGCTGCCCCTGCGTCCGCCCGCCCTCGGGTCCACGGCCGCCCCCGACCCGCGGGTCGTCCGGGCCGCCGCCGACCACTTCGGCCCCCGCTGGGCCGCCGCCACCGCGCCCGTCCTGCCCGGCGTCGCCCGCACCCCCACCGCCGCGGGGCCGGGCGAGAGCGTCGACCGGCGCCTGACCGGTCCCGAGTACCGGGCCCTGGTCGCGGCCGCCGAACGCACCGGCGTCACCGTCTTCGAGTTCCTGCTCGCCGCGCTGCACGGACTGCTGCGCCGCTACGGCGGCGAATCGGTGCCGGTCTCCGTCCCCTTCTCCACCCGGTCTCCCGAACTCGCCGACGAGATCGGCGTGTTCGTCAACGAGTTGCCCGTCCACCCGCCCGCCGCGACAATCGCCACGAAGACCTCCGCGACGGACGTCGCGACGGACGACGAGGTGACCTTCGCCGCCTTCGCCACCGCCGTACGGGCCGAACTGCGCGCCGGTTACCCGTACCGTGCCGTGCCCTTCGGTACGGCCGTCGGCGGGCTCGAACCCCGGGTCGGGCTGGCCCCCGTCTCGCTCGGCTACCGCCGGCGCGGCCCGGTACCCCGCTTCACCGGCCCCGGCGGGGGAACGGCCGGGGTCCACTGGGCCGTTCACAACCGCACCGCCCGCAACACCCTCCACCTCCAGGTGGTCGACACCGGCGACGCCCTCGACCTCGGCCTCCAGTACGACCCGGCCGTCCTCGCGCCCGACGCCGCCCGCCGGACCGCCGGCCACTTCGCCAACCTGCTGGCCGGCGCGATCGCCGCGCCCGACACCCCGCTGGCCGACCTCCCGCTGCTGGACGCCGCCGAGTTGCGCGCCGTCACGGTCGTGCCGAACGCCACCGTCCGCGCCTACCCGGCCGGGCTCACCGTCCTCGACCTGGTCCGCGAGCAGGCCGCCGCCACACCCGGGGCGATCGCCGTCAGCGCGGCCGACCGTCGGTACACCTACCGCGAACTGGTGTCCCGTGCGGACGAGTTGGCCGGCGTCCTGCGCGCCGGCGGGATCCGTCCCGGTGACCTGGTCGCGTTGCACCTCGACCGGACCGCCGAGCTCCCGGCCGCCCTGCTCGCCGTCCTCGCCGCCGGCGCCGCCTACCTGCCGCTCGACCCCGGCTACCCGGCGCAGCGGCTCGCCCTGGTGCTGGAGGACTCCGGCGCCGTCCTGCTGCTGGCCGACCGAGAACCCGCGCCCGGGGTCGCCGCCGTCGCGCCCGCCGTGCTGCGGCTGCCCGGGGCGGCGGACCGTGCCGCCGAGCACCCGGCCACCGCCGAGCCCCCGGTCACCCGGACCGATCCGGGCCCCGGGGACACCGCGTACGTCCTCTACACCTCCGGTTCCACCGGCCGCCCCAAGGGCGTCGTGGTCGGCCACCGGGCACTGGTCAACCTGCTCACCTCCTTCGCCGACCGCCTCGGCTCCGGTCCGCAGGACGTCTGGCTCGGCCTGACCTCGCTCTCCTTCGACATCTCCGCGCTGGAGATCTACCTCCCGCTGATCACCGGCGGCCGTCTGGTGATCGCCCCGGACGGGCTCGCCGTCGACGGTCCCGGCCTGCTCGCGCTGATCGCCGAGGAGGGCGTCACCCACGCCCAGGCCACCCCGTCCGGCTGGCGGGTGCCGCTCACGGCGGCCGGCACACCCGCCCCCCGGAACGGCCCGCGGGACGCCCCGCAGGACGGTGTGGGGTCCGGTCCGGCGGACGCCCTGGCCGGGGTGACCGCCCTGGTCGGCGGCGAGGCACTGCCGCTGCCGCTCGCCCGCGAGCTGCGCGCCCGTACCGCCCGGCTGTTCAACGTCTACGGGCCCACCGAGACCACCATCTGGTCCACCTGCTCCGAGGTCCCGCCCGCCCCGAACCGCGTCGGCATCGGCCGGCCGATCTCCAACACCCGCGCCTACATCGTCGACGCACGCTCGCGGCCGACCCCGCTCGGCATCCCCGGCGAGCTCCTGCTCGGCGGCGACGGCGTCGCCCAGGGCTACCTCGGCCGGCCCGAGCTGACCGCCGAGCGCTTCGTCCCCGACCCGTACGGGCCGCCCGGCGCCCGGCTGTACCGCACCGGCGACCGGGCCGTCTGGACGCCCGAGGGGGAGCTCGACTTCCTCGGCCGGATCGACGACCAGGTCAAGATCCGGGGCCACCGGATCGAACTCGGCGAGATCGAAGCCGCCCTGCTGGGGCACCCGGCCCTCGCCCAGGCCGCCGTGGCGGTCCGCGAGGAGGGCGACGGGGAGCCCTTCCTGGCCGGCTACCTCGTGCCCGCCCCGGGCTCCGCCGCGCCGGCCGCCGCCGAGCTGCGCGAGTACCTGCGCCGCACCCTGCCCTCGGCGATGGTGCCGCAGCGCTACCAGGTGCTGGACCGGCTGCCGCTCACCCCGAACGGCAAGCTGGACCGCCGGGCGCTGCCCGTACCGCCGCGCGAGACCCCGGCCACCGCACCGCGCGAGACCCCGGCCGCCGCGCCGCAAGCCACCCCGGCCGCGGCCACGGTGGCGACGGACGCGGTCCCGCACTCGACCGGCACCGCCCCGATGGTGCAGGAGGTCCCCGCACCGCCGGGCGCCACCGGGGACGACGGGATCACCGAGACGGTGCGGCAGATCTGGGCCGAGATCCTCGACCTGCCCGAGATCGGCCCCGAGGACGACCTGTTCGACCTCGGCGGCCACTCGCTGACCATCATCCGGATCGCCGCCCGGATCCGTGACGCGCTCGGCGTCGAGCTGGACTTCGACCTGTTCTTCGACGTCCCGACGCCCGCCGGTATCGCCGCAGCCGTCCGCGAGCGCCTCTGACACCGTCCGGACCGGCGGTCACCGGCCTCCCGGAGCCCGGAGCCCGGTGGCCGCCGGTCCGGCCCCGCGCCCGACCTCGACCTCGCCCCGCTCACCCGGGGCGGGGCAAGGCCGGCCAGCACCCGCATCCGTGGGCCCGGACCCATGCCGGTCCCGCAAGCATCCCGGTCCCGCAACCATCCCGATCCCGCCGCCGCCCCGGGCGCGCCCGTCCCCGGCCCGCACCCGCCGCCCGGAGCGGCCACCGCCCCGGGCCGCCACCCGCCCGCCTCCCCTCCCGTCCGCCCCGAACAGGAAACCGATGACGGATATCCAGGACCCGCCCGCCGACTGGTCCGCCACCAAGCGCGCGCTGCTCGCCCAGCGGCTGCGCGGGGCCACCGCGCCCGCCCGGGTGGTCGAGCCCCGCCCGTCCGGCAGCCGTCCGCCGCTCTCCAGCGGCCAGGAACGGCTCTGGTTCATGGACCAGTTCTCGCCCGGCAGCACCGCCTACGCGCTGGCCCCGGCCCGCCGGATGCGCGGCCCGCTGGACCGCGCCGCCCTGGACGCCGCGCTCACCGACCTGGTGGCCCGCCACGAGGGCCTGCGGATGACCTTCCGCACCACCGAGGGCGGCACCGCCGAGGTGCGCGTCGCCGACCCCGCGCCCTTCCCCGCCCGCTTCCTGGACGTCTCCGCCGGCCCGGACCCGCAGCGGCGGGCCGCCGACGAACTCGGCGCCGTGCTCGCCGAACCCTTCGACCTGGCCGAGGGGCCGCTGCTGCGCGCCCTGCTGATCCGGATCGCCGAGGACGACCACGTCCTCGCCCTGGTGATGCACCACATCATCTGCGACGGCTGGTCCATCGACATCCTCAACCGCGAACTGGACCTCCGCTACGCCCATCACGCGCACGGCACCCCTGGCGAACTGCCTCCCTTGGAGGTGCAGTTCGGCGACTACGCGCGCTGGCAGCGGGAGCGCCTGGAGAGCGGAGCGCTGGCCGCCTCGCGCGCCCACTGGCAGACCGAGCTGGACGGCGTCCCCGCCCTGGAGCTGCCCACCGACCGGCCCCGGCCGCCGCTGCTCACCTTCGACGGCGCCGCCACCGAGTTCCACTGGGACGCCGAACTGGCCGCCCGTGTCACCGAGTCGGCCCGCGCGCACGGGGCGTCCCCGTACATGGTGCTGATGGCCGCCTTCCAACTGCTGCTCGGGCGGCACGCCGGGCAGCGGGACTTCGCCGTCGGGTCCGCCGTGGCCGGCCGACTCCACCGCGAACTGGAGGGCGTGGTCGGCGCGTTCGTCAACATGCTGCCCATCCGGGCCCGGCTCTGCGCCGACCTGACCTTCGGCCGCCTGGTCGGCCGGGTCCGCGAGACCACGCTCGACGCCTACGCGCACCAGGAGGTGCCGTTCGAGCAGATGGTGGGCGACCTCGCGGTGGAGCGCGACGTCAGCCGCTCCGCCGTCTTCCAGACCACCTTCGCCTTCCAGAACTACGGCGACCGTTCCGCGACCACCGTCCCGGACGCGGGCGTACCCGAATCGGAGGGCTTCGGCTACCGGGCCACCACCACCCACGCCGACCTCGCCCTCTACATGCGGGAGAAGAAGGACGGCGGCCTCTACGGCCTCCTCACCTACCGCACCGACCTCTTCGACGACGCCACCGTCGAGCACCTTGCCGAGCGGTTCCGGCTGTTGACGGCCGCCGCGGTCGCCGACCCCGACCGGCCGATCGACGAGCTCCCGCTGCTCACCGCCGAGGAGCGCACCGCCGTCCTGGAGACCTGGGCCACCGGCCCGGCGCTGCCCGTCGACGGCCCGGCCACCCTGACCCGGCTGCTCGCCGACACCGCCGCCCGCACACCCGGCGCGCCCGCGCTGGTCTTCGAGGGACGGACCCTGACGTACGGCGAACTCGACCGCCGGGCGGGCGTCCTGGCCCGCCGGCTGCGGGCCCTCGGGGTCGGCCCGGACGCCCGGGTCGCGGTCTGCCTGGAGCAGTCCCCGGAACTCGCCGTCACCCTGGTCGCGGTGCTCAAGGCCGGCGGCGGCTACCTGCCGCTCGACCCCGAGCAGCCGCCCGCCCGGCTGACCCGCCTGGTCACCGACGCCGGCGCCACCGTTCTCGTCACCGACGCCGAACTGCGTGGCCGCTTCGGCGAGTTGCCCGCGGCGACGATCCTCGACGCGGCCGCGGTCCTGGCCGATCCATCCGGTCCGGACGCCGACGACGGCCCGCTCGACGAGCTCTCCGGCCCCGACCACCTCGCGTACGTCATCTACACCTCCGGCTCCACCGGCGCCCCCAAGGGGGTCGCCGTCCAGCACCGCCAGATCCTCAACTACCTGGCCGGGGTGCGCGAACGGCTGCGGATCGTGGACGGCGCGAGCTACGCCCTGCTGCAGTCGCTCTCCTTCGACTTCAGCATCACCATGCTCTACCTGGCGCTCACCACCGGCGGGCAGGTCCACCTGCTGCCCCGCCGGATCGCCGGCGCGGACCTCGCCGAGCAGCTCGAACGCGTCGGCGTGGACTACCTCAAGATGACCCCCTCCCACCTCGCCGCGCTCACCGCCGACGCGCCCGTGGAGCGCCTGCTGCCGCGCCGCGCACTGGTCCTCGGCGGCGAGGCGAGCGGCTGGTCGTGGGCGGCCGGCCTCGCCGCGCTCGGACGCTGCGCGGTGTTCAACCACTACGGCCCGACCGAGGCGACCGTCGGCATCACCGTCCACGAGGTCACCGCCGCGGGCGCCGACGAGCCCGGCAACACCCCGATCGGCACCCCGCTGGCCGGCGCCCGCTGCTACGTCCTGGACGAGCGGCTGCGGCCCGTCCCGCCCGGCGTCACCGGCGAGCTGTACCTCGGCGGCGACCGGCTGGCCCGCGGCTACCTCGGCCGGCCCGACCTGACCGCCGAGCGCTTCCTGGACGACCCCTTCGCCCCGGCCCCGGCCCCGGCCCCGGCCCCGGCCCCGACTCCGGCCCCGGCCCCGACTCCGGCCCCGGCCCCGACTCCGGCCCCGACTCCGACTCCGGCCCCGACTCCGGCGGAGCCTCCGGCAGAGTCCCCGGCCCCCGGCGCCTCCCAGGCCGGCGAGCGCCCCCGGATGTACCGCACCGGCGACCTCGCCCGCTGGCGGTCCGACGGCTCGCTCGACTACCTCGGCCGCGCCGACCAGCAGATCAAGGTCCGCGGCTACCGGGTCGAGCCCGGCGAGATCGAGGCCGCGCTCACCGCGCTGCCCGGCATCGGCCAGGCGCTGGTCCTGGCCCGCGGCGAGGGCCTGAAGCAGAACCTGGTCGCCTATCTGGAACACCCCGGCGACACACCCGCGCCCACCGCCGCCGAGCTGCGCACGGCCCTGCTCGACGTGCTGCCCGACTACATGATCCCGGCCCGCTACGTCGTCCTCGACCGGCTTCCGCTGCTCGCCCACGGCAAGGTCGACCGGGCCGCCCTGCCCGAGCCGGAGGACGGCCCGGCCACCGGTGCCCACGTCGAACCCGAGGGCGACACCGAGCGGTTGATCGCCGACATGTGGGCCGAACTGCTCGACGTCCCCCGGGTCGGCGCGCTGGACGACTTCTTCGAGCTCGGCGGCCACTCGCTGCTCGCCACCCAGGTGGTCGCCCGGCTGCGCCGGGCGTTCCCCGAACTCGCCACCCCCGTCGGCGTGATGGACCTCTTCAAGTACCCGACGGTGCGCCGCCTCGCCGAACTGGTCGCCACCCCGGAGGCCGACCGCGGCCCGCGCCGGCTGCTGCACCGCCTCACCCCCGAACGCCGCCGCACCGCCGCCAGCGTGGTCTGCGCCCCGTACGGCGGCGGCAGCGCACTGATCTACAAGCCGCTCGCCGACGCGATGCCCGAGGACTGGGCACTGCACTCGATCGCCGTCCCCGGCCACGAGTTGGGCGAGGAGGCGATGGACATCGACGAGGTCGCCCGGCTCTGCGCCGAGGAGATCGTCGCCGACGTCCACGGCCCGCTGGTGCTGTACGGGCACTGCGGGGTCGGCGTACGGCTCACCGTGGAGATCGCCCGCCGGGTGGAGGCCGCGGGCCGCGAGATCGACGCCGTGCACCTGGGCGGGATCTTCCCGTTCGCCCGCCCCCGCGGCCGCGGTTCCGCCGTCGCCGAGCGCTTCGCCGAACTGGCCGACCGCTGGCGCAGCGACCAGGGCATGATCAACGCCCTGGCGGCGGCCGGACTGGACACCGACGAGGTGGACGAGGAGCAGCTGCGGCTGATCGTGCGCAACCGCCGGGTCGGCACCAAGGAGGCCGAGCGGTATTTCGGAGAGCTGTTCGAGGGCGAGGACGGCCGGCTGAACGCGCCGGTCATCGCGGTCTGCGGCGACCGGGACCCGGCGACCGAGTTCCACCAGGAGCGCTACCGCGAGTGGCACCGGCTCACCGACACCGCCGCCGTGGTCGTCCTGGACGAGGCCGGCCACTTCTACCTCAAGTACCGCGCCGAGGAGTTGGCCGGCATCCTGACCGGGGTGCACCGCTCGATCGCCGCCGGTGAGGAGGAGCGCCATCGCCGTGACCCGGACGCCACCTGGTGGCTGGCCGGCCTCTCCCGGCAGGACGGCGCCGCCGCCGAGGAGCCGCCGAGCGCGGCGAAGCCCGTACGCCCCTCGATGGCCCGCTTCCTGACCGTCGCCACCGGCCAGCAGGTCTCGATGATCGGCTCGGCGCTCACCGAGTTCGCCCTGCCGATCTGGATCTACCTGCGGACCGGCTCGCTCGCCCAGTTCGGCCTGCTCGCCGCGTTCGCCCTGGTGCCCGGCATCCTGGCCGCCCCGCTGGCCGGCGCCGTCGTCGACCGTGGCGACCGCCGCCGGATCATGCTGTACGGCGACCTCGCGGCCGGCGGCACCCAGGCCGCCCTGCTGGTGCTGTACCTCAGCGGCTCGCTGGAGGTGTGGCACTGCTACGCGCTGATCGCGGTGCTCTCCGCCGCACTGTCCTTCCAACGCGTCGCCTGGGGCTCGGCGGTGCCGCAGCTGGTGCCCAAGCGCTTCCTCGGCCGCGCCAACGGCGTGGTGCAGATGGCGCTCGGCCTCGCCCAGTTCCTGGTGCCGCTGATCGCGGTCGGCGTGCTGGACGCGATCGGCCTCGGCGGCATCCTCGCCTTCGACGTCGCCAGCTACGTGGTCGCCACCGGGATCACCCTCGCCGTGCGCTTCCCCGACGTGATGCCCGCCAGCCGGCGCGAGAGCGTCGCCGCCGAGATCCGGGAGGGCTTCCGGCGGGCCCTCGGCAACCGGCACTTCCGGGCCATGCTGTTCTTCTTCGCGGTGCTCAACATCTTCCTGTCGCCGCTGTTCCTGCTGGTCACTCCGCTGGTGCTGTCCTTCGCCCCGCTGTCGGCGGCCGGCTGGGTGTCCACCGCCGCGGGCCTCGGCGCCGTCCTCGGCGGGCTCACCCTGCTGGTCTGGGGCGGACCGCGCCGGCTGCGGCTGCGCGGGGTGCTGCTGGCCACCCTCGGCCTCGCCGCCGCCTGCCTGTTCACCGGCCTGCGGCCCTCGCTCACGGTGGTCGCCCTCGGTGCCTTCGGCATGACCTTCGGGCTCGCCCTGGTCAACGGCGTCTACGCGACGATCATCCAGACCAAGGTGCCGCTGCGCTTCCACGGCCGGGTGATCGCCGTCAACACCATGGTCGCCTGGTCCACCCTGCCGGTCGGCTTCGCCCTGGTCGCCCCGACCGGCCCCGCCCTGCTGCAACCCCTGATGGACGAGGGCGGCGCACTCGCCGGCACCGTCGGCGCGCTGATCGGCACCGGAGAGGGCCGCGGCATCGGCCTGCTCTACGTCCTGTTCGGGCTCGCGATGGCCGCGCTCGCCCTGATCAGCCTCTGCATCCCGGTGCTGGCCCGGTTCGACCGGGACGTGCCCGACGCCCAGTCCGACGACCAGGTCGGCCTGGAGACCCTGCAAGCCCGCGCGACGAACGAGATGGCCCGATGACCCCCGCCCCCCGCCCCACGACCGCCGCCCCCGGTCCCATGACCGCCGCGCCCGCCCCGGTCGCCGTCCACCCGCTGACCGACGAGCAGCGCCGGCTCTGGTTCCTCCAGCAACTCCACCCGCTGGACGCCGGGTTCAACATGTACCTCAACCGGCGCTGGAGCGGCCCGCTGGACGCGCGGGCGCTGGGCGCCGCGCTCACCCGGCTCGTCGCCCGGCACGAGGTCCTGCGCACCCGCTTCGCGCTGGACGGCGAACAGCCCGTGCAGCTCGTCGAACCCGCCGCTCCCGTACCGCTGGTCCGCCGTGAGATCGCCGAACCGGACGAGGGCGCCTTCACCACGGCCTGCGCCCCCTTCGTCAACGCCCCCTTCGACCTCGCCGAGCGGCCCCCGCTACGGGCCGTCCTGATCAGCGCGGGGGAGCGCGAGCACGCGCTCTGCCTGGTCGTCCACCACATCGTCTCGGACGGCTGGTCCTTCACCGTCCTCTGGCGCGAGCTCCTCGCCCTCTACCGCGACGAACTCGGTGAGGCCCCCGCCCAGCTGCACGAACTCAGCCTCCAGTACGGCGACTTCGCCCGCGCCGAACGCGCCCGACTGGACGGCGGGGCGGCCGAGGCGGCGCTGCGCCACTGGACCGCACGACTGAACGGCGTCACCGGGCTACGGCTGCCGCTCGACCACCCCCGCCCCGCCGAACCGGCCCACCCCGCCGGCTTCGCCGACCTCGCCCTCGGCACCGAACTCACCACCGCCGTCGACCGGCTGGCCCGCGAGCAGCGCTGCACCCCGTTCATGGTGCTGCTCGCGGCCTACCAGTGCGTCCTGGCCCGCTGGACCGGCAGCCACGACTTCGCCGTCGGCACCCCGCTCGCCGGACGCAACGAGACCGCCCACGAGGCCCTGCTCGGCTACTTCACCCGCACCGCCGTGATCCGCGCCGACCTCACCGGCGAACCCGACTTCCGTACCGTGCTGCGCCGGGTCCGCTCCGCCACCCTCGACGCCCTCGCCCACCAGGACGTGCCCGTCGAACGGGTGGCCGCCGAACTCGGACTGCCGGTCCTGCCCGGCGTCGCCCCGCTGATCCAGGCGGTCTTCGTCCACCAGAGTCAGTACGATCTCGCCGACACCGGCGAGCGCGCCCCGCTGCCCGCCGGCGTGCGCACCGCGAGCATGAACTCCGGCTTCGACCGCGCCAAGACCGACCTCCTGCTGGACAGTTGGCGCACCGACGGCGGCGGCATGACGCTGTCGTTCACCTTCGACCGCGAGCTCTTCGAGCCCGCCACCGTCGAGGCCCTGGCCGGGCGGATCCGCGACCTGCTCGCGGCCGCCGCCGAGGACGTCGAACTCCCCCTCCACGGCGACTGGTTGATCCGGCCGGACGAGCGCGCCGCGCTGCTCGCCCTCGGCGCCGGACCCGAACTGCCCGAGACCGTACGCCCGGTGCTGGCCGGATTCGCCGAACAGGTCGCCACCCGGCCCGGTGCACCCGCCCTGGAGTGCGCCGGCGAGACCCTCTCGTACGCCGAACTGGACCGCCGTTCGGACGAGTTGGCCGGCCTGCTCGGGGATGTCGCCGGACGGGTGGTGGCCGTCCGCATCGCGCCCTCCTTCGAGCTGATCACCGCGCTGCTGGCGATCTGGAAGGCCGGCGCCGGCTACCTGCCGCTCGACCCGGCCCATCCCGAGGAACGCCAACGGCTGATGCTCCGCGAGGCCGAGGCCGCGCTGCTGCTGTCCGCGCGGGAGAGGCCCGAGTTGGGCGTTCCGGTCCTCGACCTCGCCCTTGGGGAGCACAACGGCGGCACCTCGGCCACGGCGGTCGCCGTCCCCCCGCCCGCGTCAGCACTGCCCGCGCCGAACCCGGCCGGACTCGCCTACGTCCTCTACACCTCCGGCTCCACCGGCACCCCCAAGGGCGTCGCCGTCGACCATCGCGCCCTCGCCGAACGCGTCCACTGGATGGCCGGCCCCGACGGCTACGACCTGCGGCCCGCCGACCGGATCGTCCAGTTCGCCTCCATCGGCTTCGACACCCACGCCGAGGAGATCTGGCCCGCCCTCACCGCCGGCGCGTGCGTCGTCCTGCTGCCCGGCGGCGGCCGGATGCTCCCCGACCTGCTGCGCGGCCCGCACGGCCCGTCCGTCACCGTGCTCGACCTGCCCACCGCCTACTGGCAGGAACTGGTCTCCCTCGACGACCAGGCACCCTGGCCCGCCGCCCTGCGCCTGGTGATCCTCGGCGGCTCCGAGGCCCGCGCCGACACCCTGGCCCGCTGGCGCGAACGCCACGGCGACACCGTCCGCCTGGTCAACACCTACGGCCCCACCGAGGCCACCGTCATCGTCACCGCCGGCGACCTCGGCGCCCCCGACACTCTGCGCCGACCCCCGCTCGGCCGACCGCTGCCCGGGGTGCGGCTCTACGTCCTGGACGAGCGCGGCGCCCTGCTCCCGGCCGGTTCGGAGGGCGAACTGCACCTCGGCGGCGGCGGCCTCGCCCGCGGCTACCTCGCCCGGCCCGGACTCACCGCCGAGGCCTTCGTCCCCGACCCCTTCACCGGCGGACGGATGTACCGCACCGGCGACCGCGCCCGCTGGCACGCCGACGGACGACTGGAGTTCCTGGGCCGCGCCGACGCCCAGGTGAAGATCCGCGGCTACCGGATCGAACCCGCCGAGATCGAGGCCGCCCTGACCGCCCACCCGGCCGTCGCGGGAGCCGCGGTGGTGGTCCGCGACGGCCGGCGGCTGCTCGGCTACGCCGTCCCGCGCCCCGGCGCCACCGCCCGGCCCGCCGAACTGCGCGAGCACCTGGCGCTGCGGCTGCCGGTCTTCATGGTCCCGGACGCGGTGGTGCTGCTCGACGCCCTCCCGCTCACCGCCAACGGCAAGTTGGACACCGCCGCCCTGCCCGACCCCGACCCGGCCACCGCCGCGGGCCACGAGTACCTCGCGCCCCGCACCGACGCCGAGACGCTGGTCGCCGAGCTGTGGCAGGAGGTCCTGGGCCTGGACAAGGTCGGCGCCCTCGACGACTTCTTCGACCTCGGCGGCGACTCCCTCCTCGTCACCCGCGTCGCCGCCCGCATCCGTGCCACGGTCGGCCTGGACATCACCATCCGCGAGGTCTTCGAGAGCCCCACCGTGGCCGCCCTGGCCGCGCTGGTGGAGGAACTGCTGATCGCGGAGATCGACGCCATGACGGAGGAGGAGGCCGCCGGACGGCTCTCGTAGACGGGCGCCCTCCCGGCCCGCGCCGGCCTCGACACCCGGCACGGCCCGTGCCGACTTCGACACCTGGGACGTGCGCCGGACAGCGAGGGCGACGGGGCGGGGAGGGTCAGACCGTGGAGAGTCAGACCGTGGAGGGCGGTGAGACCGCGGGCGACCGCTCGCCGGTGCCGGTGCCGCTGTTGGTGCCGGCACCGGACCCGGTGGCCGGCGCGGTGGGCGAGGCGGTGGCGGAGGCGGCCGGGAAGTCGTACACGTTGTCCGGCGAGACGATCTCGGTGATCGCCCTGGCCAGCAGGGTGGACGGCTCCGAACCCTGGTAGGCGATGTCGGTGTTGCTGATGATGACCAGCGTGGCCTGCGCCGCCGGCAGGTAGACCGCCACGGTCTGGTAGCCGGGCAGCGAGCCGTTGTGGCCGACCCAGCCGTGGTTGATGAAGATGCCGAGGCCGTACGAGGTGTCCGGGACGCCGGTCGGCGGCCAGGTGGTGCGTTCGGCCTGGGTGGCCGGGGTGAGCAGGGTGCCGGTGGCCATGACCCGGGCCCAGGACTTGAGGTCCTCCAGGTCGGAGATCATCGCGCCGGCGGCCCAACCCCAGGACGGGTCCCAGTCGGTGGCGTCGGTGACCGCCCCGCTGGGCGTCTGGTTGGTGTAGCCGTGCGCGTGCGGGTCGGGGAACTCGGCGGCGACCGGGAACAGCGTGCGGTCCAGCCCGGCCGGCTCCGACACCTCCCGCGCGATCACGTCCCGCAGCGGCTGCCCGGTCACCTTCTCCACGACCAGCCCCAGCAGCACGGTGTTGGTGTTGGAGTACTCGAACTGCGCCCCCGGCTCGAAGTCCACCGGATGCCGGAAGCTGTACGGCAGCAACTCCTGCGGGCTCCAAGGCCGGTTGGGGTCGGCCAGCAGCTGGTTCACGAACTCCTCGTCCGAGGTGTACGGGAACAGCCCGCTGCGCATCCCGGCGAGCTGGCGCAGGGTGATCCGGTCGCCGTTGGGCACGCCCTCGATGTACTTGCCGATGGGGTCGTCCAGGCCCACCTTGCCCTGGTCGACCAGCCGCAGGAGGGCGGTGACGGTGAAGGTCTTGGTCACGCTGCCCATCCGGGTGTTGAGCCCGGTCGACATCTGCTCGCCGGTGGCCTTGTCGGCGATCCCGAAGGCCTTCTCGTACCGGCTGTCCGGCGTGCTGACCGAGACGATCACGCCCGGGACGCCGGCCTGGCCCATCACCTGCTGGATCGCCGCGTCCAGCCGGCTCGTCACCTGGTCGAGCGGCACCAGTGTCCCGCTCCCGCCCGCCGCCGGGCTGCCCGGCGACGGGGACGGGCTGTCCACCGCCGGCACCGCCGTCACCGGGGCCGGGCCGGTGGCACTCGGCGGGGCTCCGGAGCAGCCGGCCAGCAGACCGGCCAGCAGTCCGGCCAGCGCGAGGGCCGGTACGGTCGTCCGCGACCACCGGTTCCTGGTCATATGGGGGCGAACCTCTCTGACGGGCGGACGGCCCCGGAGCCACGCTCCACGGGGCCTTGTGGGGGTCGATCGCCAACGTAGACCGCTCCCCACCGGTACGCCCGGTGAGCTCACCTGTTCGTGGGGTCACCGCCCGAACCCGCTCCGTCCGGTGCCCGAACCGCACCCGCGGCGGTGCCCTGTGCCGTGGTTGTTCCGGTGCCCATCGCCGCGGCCGCTGTGGTGCCCGCTGCCTCGGTCAGGGCCGTCTCGAACCGCTGCGCCAGAGCCGCGATCACCTCGGAGGTGAAGGCCAGCTCGTTGTGGCGCAGCCAGCAGCGCAGCGAACCGTCCGGCTGCTCGGCCGCCATCAGCTCGGGCACGTGCCGGTCGCCGCCCGGCATCGGCCACGGCTGGGTGACGTTGCGCGGCAGCTCCCACTCGGTACAGGCCAGACCCGGCAGCTGCGCCGGGGCGTTCCAGCTCTCGTAACGCACCCAGGCGGCGAACGGCACACTCGGGCTGAACTCGGCGAACGGGTACAGCTGGTGGTCCAGGGCGGCCGTGGAGGCGGCGCGCACCCGCGTCAGCAGCTCGGCGAAGCCGGGGGAACCGCTCGCGTCCACCCGCACCAGCAGTGACTGGACGAAGCAGCCGACCGCCCGCTCCGCCTCCGGGCGGGTCCGGCCCGGCACCGGGGTCATCAGCACCAGGTCCCTCGCGCCGCTGTGCGCGGCCAGTACCCCGCTCCATACCGCCGCGAGCGCGAGGAACGGCGTCGCGCCGAGCGCGGCGGCCCGCGCCCCCAATGCCGCGACCCGCTCGGCGGGGACGGTGAAGCGGTGCGCGCCGATCAGGGCCGTCTCGACCTCGTTCCGGCCCGGGAACGGGTGCACCGCCTCCGGCGCGCCCGCCAGCGACCGGGCGAAATGCGCGCGCGAGGCCGGCCAGTGGGCGTTGGACCAGGCCACCAGTTCCCCGTACGCCGGGCCCGGCCGGGGCGGCGGCGCCGGTCGGCCCCGGCGCAGCGCCGAGTACAGCACGCCGAGCTCCTGGAGCAGGACGCCGGCCGACCAGCCGTCGGAGACCAGGTGGTGCACGGCCAGCAGGACGATGTGCTCCTCGGGGCCGCGGCTGATCACCACCAGACGGGTCATCGGGTCGCGGGCCAGGTCGGTGGGGCGGTCGCGTTCGGCGATCAGCCGCTCCGAGATCCGCTCGTCGCTCCAGCCGGCACCGTCCAGCGCCAGAACGGCGGTCCGTGGCTCCTCGTCCACGACCGCGCGCAGTACCCCGGGCGCGGCGCCGGGGACCGGCTCGAACCGGGTGCGCAGCGCCGGGTGGCGCCGGACGGCCTCGGTCAGGGCCCGGTCGAGCACATCGGTCCGCAGCCGGTCGGCCACCCGGAACACCACCGGGATCACCCCGATGTTGCGGCCCGGCGCCTCGGCCGTCCAGCGCAGGAAGTTCTCCTGCTGGGAGGTGAGCGGCACCCCGTGGTCCTGGGCGCGCAGTTCGGTGAGGAAGGGGGAGACCTCGGCGGCGTTCACGGTTTCGTGAATATTCGTGAAGGCTTGAGCGTTAACGTTGACGCGGATGTTCATGTTCTCGTGAACATTGGCTGTGCCGTGAATGCCGATGTGACCGTGAACGTGAGTGCCACCGTCATCGCTCACGTTCTCGTGAACGCTCACGCCTCGGTGATCGTCCGCACTTCCGTGAATGCCCGCGCCCCGTGCCCGCCCCCGGGTTGCCGCCACCGCCGCACCCAGCCACGCGGCCTGTGCCCGCAGCGACGGCCGCTCGAAGACCAGCGCCGTCCCGGCCGTCACCCCGAACTCGGCGGAGATCGCGGCGGCCAGCTGCACCGCCCGGAAGGAGTCCCCGCCGAGCGCGAAGAACTCCTCCTCGACCGCCCGGACCGGCCGGCCCAGTACCCGCCGCCACAGCGCCGCCAGGCTCAGCTCCGGTTCGCCCGCCGGCGGGGTGCCCGGCGAGCCGGCCGCCGCCGGTTCCTCGAAGCGGGCCCGCAGCAGCGGCTTGAGCACCTTGCCGCTGGGGTTGCGCGGCAGCGCGTCGACGACCAGGATCCGCACCGGCAGCTCGGGCCGGGCGAGGCGCTCGCCGAGGAACAGCCGCAGCGCGTCCAGGTCCAGCCCGCCGGCCGCCGGGACGACGGCGGCCACCGGAACGCTGCCCATCACCGGGTGCGGCACGCCCAGCGCGGCGGCGTCGGCGACCTGCGGGTGCTCGTGCAGCACCTCCTCGATCCGCAGCGTGGAGACCTTCAGCGCGCCGGACTTGACGATGTCGCTCTCCCGGTCGACCAGGTGCAGGTAGCCGTCCTCGTCCAGCCGTCCCAGGTCACCCATCCGCACCCAGCCGTCCCGGAACACCGCGCCGCTGCGCTCCGGGTCACCGAGGTAGCCGCGCGGCGGTCCGGGCTGGCGCAGCCAGATCTCGCCGGTGTCCCCGGGCGGCACGGGTGCGCCGTCGGCGCCGAGGATCCGCAGGTCACCGGGGTCGGCCGGGCGGCCCACCGAACCGGGCCTGGCCGGGTCGACGATCGCGGAGATCTGCGCGGGGGAGGCCTCGGCGGAGGTGTAGGTGTTGACCAGGGTCGCCTTCGGCAGTACCCGGGCGAGTCCGGTGGCGACCGCGCCCGGCAGGGCGGCGGCGGAGCAGCTGACCAGCAGCACACCGGAGAGGTCGTGGCGTTCGGCGATCCCGGAGTTCAGCAGCTCGACGGCCATCGAGGGCACCAGGAACACCGTCCCGACGCCGTACCCGGCCACCGCCCGCCCGAACTCCTCGGCGTCGAAGCGCGGCAGGCAGACGGTGGCGGGCTGTCCGGTGAGCGCGCTCACCAGCACCACCTGGGCGGCGTTGGTGCCGATCGGGAAGGCGTGCACGGCGTACTTCGAGTGGGCGTACGGGCGGGGGCGCGGGTTGAGCCGCAGCCCGGCGGTCAGGCTGGCGTGCGCGGCGTGGACGGCCTTGGGCGCACCGGTGGTGCCGGAGGTGCCGATGATCTGGGCCAGGTCCCCGGGCTCCGGACGGTGCGGCGGCTCCTCCGGCTCCAGCGGCCCCGCAGGCCCGGCAGGCCCCGCCGTACCCGCAGGCCCTTCCGTGCCGGATCCCTCATGGCCGATCAGCCCCTCCAGATCGATGCCCGCGAGCCCCGCCCGGCCGCCGTCGTGGACGGTCAGCCCGGCCCCGGCCAGCCCGGCCAGGTGTTCGGCGTCCGACTCGGTGAGGTCCTCCCGGATCACCAGCGCGGCGGCGCCCGCGTAGTGCGCGGCGAGGAAGGCGACGGCGTACCGGTCCCACCGGGCGTTGGTGAACCGCAGCGCCACCCGGTCGCCGGGCCGTACCCCCGCCCGGACCAGCCCGTGCGCCGCCCGGACGGCCTGCCGCCGCCACTGCCCGTACGTGAGCCCGGTACCGCCCGGCACCACCAGCGCGAGCCGCTCGGGGTGCGCCGCGGCCCGGTGGTCCAGCAGATCGGGCAGCGTGAGTCGCTCCGGACCGCCGCCACCACCCCCGGCGCCCCCGCCGCCCCCGGCACGCGCACCACCCGCGCCGAGCCCCCCGCCCGCGATACCGCCCCCGGCGCCCCCCACGCTCACGCGCCCCCCGCCGCCACCCGCACGCCCCCCGCCGGCGATACCACCCCCGCCGCCGACGGCGTCGCTCGCGGCGTTTCCGGCGGTGCTGCTCTTGGCGTTGATGACGACTCCAGGTCGGCCGGTGGGGCGCGCCGGCGGGCCCCAGAGCCCCCGGCCGCGTAAGTGGTCCAGACCATATCGGAGCGGCCGCGGCGGGCGCCACAGCTTCCGGCGATCATCGTACGAAGCGTCAAGGGTCATCGCGTGCGGCGGAGTTCACCCCCGGCGTGGTGCTCCGAACGGGTGGCCTCCGGCACGCCGCGACCGGCCGCGGGCCCGGCTCGGGCACGATCGTTTAGCCCAGCTGTGGTGGTCCTTAAGAATTCCTCGATGGACCGCACCCGCTCCCACCAGGCAGATTGCTCCGTGCCCGGGGACGAGGCGGCGAGGACCGGCCGCCCACCGGGCCACGCCGGCCTGCCCACCCCAGGCCGCCCCTCCGTTCTCCGTTCCCGTCAGGAGCCGTTCGCAGTGAAGGCACTCGTCAAGCACAAGGCCGAGCCCGGGCTCTGGCTGATGGACGTCCCCAAGCCTGTCATCGGCCCCGGCGAGGTGCTGATCAAGGTGCTGCGCACCGGCATCTGCGGCACCGACCTGCACATCCGCAACTGGGACGGCTGGGCGCAGCAGACCATCACCACCCCGCTGGTGCTGGGTCACGAGTTCGTCGGCGAGGTCGCCGAGATCGGCGCCGCCGTGACCGACATCGCCGTGGGCGACCTGGTCAGCGGCGAGGGCCACCTGGTCTGCGGCAAGTGCCGCAACTGTCTGGCCGGCCGCCGCCACCTGTGCCGCAACACCATCGGCCTGGGCGTCGGCCGCGACGGCGCGTTCGCCGAGTACGTCGCCCTGCCGGCGAGCAACGTCTGGGTGCACCGGGTGCCCGTCGACCTGGACGTCGCCGCGATCTTCGACCCGTTCGGCAACGCCGTGCACACCGCGCTGTCCTTCCCCCTGGTCGGCGAGGACGTGCTGATCACCGGTGCCGGCCCGATCGGCATCATGGCCGCCGCCGTCGCCAAGCACGCCGGCGCCCGCAACGTCATGATCACCGACGTCTCCCAGTACCGCCTCGACCTGGCCCGCGAGGTCGGCGTCACGCTCGCGCTGAACGTCGCCGAGCACACCATCGAGGAGGGCCAGCAGAAGCTCGGCCTGCGCGAGGGCTTCGACGTCGGTCTGGAGATGTCCGGCCGCCCCGAGGCGCTCCAGTCGATGATCGCCAACATGACCCACGGCGGGAAGATCGCCATGCTCGGTCTGCCCGCCGAGCAGTTCCCGGTCGACTGGGCCTCCGTCGTCACCTCGATGATCACCATCAAGGGCATCTACGGCCGTGAGATGTTCGAGACCTGGTACGCCATGTCCGTCCTGCTGGAGGGCGGCCTCGACCTCAGCCCGGTGATCACCGGCCGCTACCCCGTGAGCGACTTCCGGTCCGCGTTCGAGGACGCCGCCAGCGGCCGCTGCGGCAAGGTCATCCTCGACTGGACCGTCTGACATTCCGCTGGACCGTCTGACACCCCGCTGGACCGTCCGACATCCCGCCAAGGAGCTGCTGTGTTCGACAACGTGCGCGACGACCTCGCCGCCACCCTCGCCGAGATCCGCGAGGCCGGCCTCTTCAAGCCCGAGCGGGTGATCGGCACCCCGCAGAGCGCCGCCGTCACCGTCACCGGGGGTGGACGCCCCGGTGAGGTGCTGAACTTCTGCGCCAACAACTACCTCGGCCTCGCCGACCACCCCGAGGTGCTCGACGCCGCCAAGGACGCCCTGGACCGCTGGGGCTACGGCATGGCCTCGGTCCGCTTCATCTGCGGCACCCAGGACGTGCACAAGGAGCTGGAGAACCGCCTCTCGGCCTTCCTCGGCCAGGAGGACACGATCCTCTACTCCTCCTGCTTCGACGCCAACGGCGGCGTCTTCGAGACCCTGCTCGACGAGCGCGACGCGGTCATCTCCGACGCCCTCAACCACGCGAGCATCATCGACGGCATCCGCCTGTGCAAGGCCCGCCGCCACCGCTACGCCAACCGCGACATGGCCGACCTGGAGCGCCAGCTCAAGGAGACCCAGGACGCCCGCCGCCGCCTCATCGTCACCGACGGCGTCTTCTCCATGGACGGCTACGTCGCCCCGCTGCGCGAGATCTGCGACCTCGCCGAGCGCTACGACGCCATGGTCATGGTCGACGACTCGCACGCCGTCGGCTTCGTCGGCCAGGGCGGTCGCGGCACCCCCGAGCTGCACGGCGTGATGGACCGCGTGGACATCATCACCGGCACCCTCGGCAAGGCCCTCGGCGGCGCCTCCGGCGGCTACGTCGCCGCCCGCCGCGAGATCGTCGCCCTGCTGCGCCAGCGCTCGCGCCCGTACCTGTTCTCCAACTCGCTGGCGCCGGTGATCGCCGCCGCCTCGCTCAAGGTGCTGGACCTGGTCGAGCGCTCCACCGACCTGCGCGAGAAGCTGGCCGCCAACACGGCGCTGTTCCGCTCGAAGATGACCGAGGCCGGCTTCGAGATCCTGCCGGGCGACCACCCGATCGCCCCGGTGATGATCGGCGACGCGGCCAAGGCCGGCCGGCTCGCCGAGCTGCTGCTGGAGCGCGGGGTGTACGTGATCGGGTTCTCCTTCCCGGTCGTCCCGCACGGCCAGGCCCGGATCCGGGTGCAGCTGTCCGCCGCGCACTCGACCGAGGACGTCGAGCGCGCCGTGGCCGCCTTCGTGGACGCCCGCGCCGCCCTGGGCGAGTAACCTCCCGGCCCCCGCGCCACCGGGCCCGGTCCCCCCGGGCCCGGTACCTCCCGGCCGTACGCGGAACCGGACCCCGGCCGTACCCCGGGAGCCCGGGACCCTGTGCCCGCGGCTGCACTCCACTGCGCGGCACCGCGCCACGCCACGCCGTACCGCACGGCCCCCAGAACCACCTGCCCCACCCTCCCGCCCGGGAGTGGGAGGCCGGCCCCCGCCCGCCTCCCACTCCCGACCGCGGACACCCCGGCACGGACACCCCGACCGCGGACACCCGGCGTGGACGACGCCGGCATGGACGACCCGCACCCCGGCCCGGGCCCCCGCCCACCTCCGGCCCTCCGGTCCGGCCCGCCCGCCCCCTCCCCGCTGGCAGAATTGCCCTGTGATCGACGCAAGACGGCTGCGGACCCTGCGGGCCGTGGCGGACCACCGCACCGTGACCGCCGCGGCGGCCGCCCTCTACCTGACCCCCTCCGCGGTCTCCCAGCAGCTGGCCGCGCTGGAGCAGGAGACCGGCCACCACCTGCTGGCCCGCGAGGGCCGGGGCGTGCGGCTCACCGCCGCCGGGGAGATCCTGCTCGGCCACGCCGACGCCGTCCTCGCCCAGCTCGAACGCGCCGAGGCCGATCTGGCCGCCTACAGCGCCGGCGTCTCCGGTGAGGTCACCGTCGCCGCCTTCGCCACCGGCATCGCCCTGGTGGTCGCCCCCGCCATCGGCACCCTCGCCGGCCGGGCCCCCGGCGTACGGCTGAAGGTGCTGGACGCCGAGGGCGACGCCAGCCTCCCGATGGTCCTGGACGGCCGCGCCGACCTGGCCGTCGCCGTCGAGTACCGCGGGGCCCCGCGGGCCGACGACGCCCGGCTGACCCGCGTCCCGCTGTACGCCGAGCCCTTCGAGGCCGTGCTGCCGCTGGGCCACCCGCTGGCCGCCGGGGACGGTCCGATCGCCGTCGCCGACCTCGCCGACGAGCCCTGGATCGGCCCCTACCCGGGCAACCCCTGCCACGACGTGGTGCTGCTGGCCTGCGAGTACGCCGGCTTCCAGCCGCGCCTGGTGCACTCCTCGGACGACTTCCGGGCCGTGGTCGCCCTCGCCTCGGCCGGCGCCGGGGTGGCCCTGGTGCCGCGTTCGGCGCTGCGCGGCACCGACCTGGCCGAGGTGGCCGTCCGCCCGGTGGACAGCGCGCTCGCCACCCGCCGCGTCTTCGCCGCCGTACGGGCCGGCGCGGACGGCCACCCGCTCATCCGGCCCGTCCTGGACGCCCTGGCCCGGGCGGCCACCGCCGCGGGCTGACCGGACGCGGCCGCCGCTAGGGCCGCCGTACGGGCGGGCGTCCGGCAGACGGGTGTCCGCTCAGCCGAACGCCCGGGGCCGCGCCAGCACGCTGTCGTCGAGCCCGGCGAGGAGGTCCGCGGCCGCCGGATGCACCTCCAGGGCCCCGGAACCGAGCAGTTCGGCCGCGGAGAACCCGCCCGACTCCAGGCCGACGCAGGGCACGCCCGCCGTCCGGCACGCCCGGACGTCCCACACCGTGTCGCCCACGAACACCGCGTGCTCGGGATCGCCGTCCACCAGCGAGAGCGCGGCGTGCACCAGATCGGGGGCCGGCTTGCTGGCCGGCACGTCGTCGGCGTGGGTGGCCGCGGTGATCGCGTCGTCGGCGTCGAGCACCCGGCGCAGCCGGGCCAGCTCGCGCGAGGAGGCGGAGGTGGCCAGGACGACCGTCCAACCGCGGGCCGCGCACTCCCGGAGGAGGTCCCGGGCGCCGTCGAGGGGTTCCAGTACGGATCCGAAGCGGCCGAACAGGGCGCCGTGGGCGGCCGCCAGTACGGAGTCCTCGTCCCGGTCGCGGTCCGGACCCAGCAGATGCCCGAGCAGCTGGTCGGCGCCCATGCCCACGGACCGGTGGATCCGGGCCATCGGCACCCGGTGGCCGTACTGGCGCAGCGCCTCCCACCAGGCGAGCGTGTGCAGGTAGTTGGTGTCGACGAGTGTCCCGTCGACGTCGAACAGTGCGGTGCGGACGGGTGTCACGTCGGTTCCTCCTCGACGGTGCGGCACATGGGATCCGGGGTCCGGGACGGCGGCGGGCGGACGGGTGGAGGGGTCAGGACCCCTCCACACCGCCCGGGGGTTCGTCGGCCGGGGGTTCGCCGTCCTCGTACCGGACCCGGACCGCCTCCTCCTCGGCCGACAGGCCGGCGTCGTCCCCGGGGGCCTCGGCGTGCAGGTCGGCGTGCGGATCGGTCAGGGCGATCCGTCCGGCGGCCTCCTCCGGCGGGCCGGAGACGGCCTTGAGCGGATCCGGCTCGGGCTCCTCCTGGGCCAGCCGATCCGCCAGCGACTCGCCGGCCGCCTGTTCGGCGCCCGTCGTGCCGAAGGACTCGGCCGCGGCCGGTGCGTCGCCCGGGACGGCCTGTCGCTCGGGATCGTTCGACCACTGCTGGGCGGGAGAGCCGTCCTGGAGGTCCGGGATGCCCTCGTCCTCCGGCTCGGCGCCGGGGTCGTGCCCACCCGCTTCGGGCCGGTCCTGCTGTTCGAGTGGCTCTTCGAGGTGCAGCGGACGGTTCGTGCGATGGCTGCTCATGACGGTCCTCCTCGGCCCGCGTCCACCCCCTTGCCGTTGGCTTCCCGGCCCGCGTCCACCCCCTTGCCGTTGGCTTCCCGGCCCGCGTCTACCCCGTTGCCCGGGGGCCACGCCCGGCGGGCGACCTGCCCCGCGCTCCGCGGTCCCGCCCTGCGCTCCGGTGTCCCGCCGTGACCGGCAGCCGCCCGGCCGTGCCCGACAGGCAGAGCAGTGCGATGGGGACGCAGAGCAGGCCGACCGCGCCCAGCGCCGGCCACACGCTCGGCAGTCCTACGGCGAGCAGGCCGAGCGCCGCCGCGGAAGCGGCGGCCAGCCGGTACCGGCGGCGCCCGCAGGCGGCCTCCCAGCAGAGCAGCCGCAGCCCCGGCACCAGCCGGCGCACGGCCGTGACGGGCGGCCGGAGCCCGTCCGGCCGTGCCTGGTGAACGGCGATCACGACGCACCTCTCCTTCCGCCCCGTCCTTCCACGCCCCGTCGCGCGGCGGCTTCCCCGGGGGCGGCGGAGGAAACCGGCACCGCGGGCGGCACACCACCGGCGGGTGTCAGCCGGTGGTGTGCCGCCAGTGGGCCGGGGGTTCGTTGAGGCGCGCGCCGGCGCGGGTGCCGAGGGCGGTGAGGCGCTCCAGCGGGCCGTCCGCGCGGAAGTGCGCGGCCGCGTCGGCGCCGGTCACGGCGTGCTGCGGGCGGTGTCCGGCGCCCGGGAGGAGGCGCGCGGTGGCGGCCAGCAGCCGGCCGGTGGTGGCCGGCGCCAGACCGTACGCCCGGACGGCGAGCTTGGCGAAGGGCGTCAGCACCAGTTCGGGCCGGCCCCACTCGACGGCGCGGACGATCGCCCGGGCCGCCCGCCCGGCGTCCATCGACAGCAGCGGCAGGGACGCGGCCGTCGCGAACCAGGCGTACTCGCGCTCGGGCCGGCCGGCGAAGGAGGCGGCGTTGTGCGAGCCGGTGCGCATCAGCCCGGGCAGGACGGTGGTGACCCGTACGCCCGTGCCGGAGAGCTCGGCCCGCAGGGCGGAGGAGAACCCGGTGGCCGCGAACTTGGCCATCACGTACGGGAGCAGGTGCGGGGCCGGGATGCGGCCGCCGATCGAGCTGACGGTGACGATCGCGCCGTCGCGGCGGGCGCGCATCTCGGGCAGGACGGCGAGCGCCAGGCGCAGCGGGGCCATCGCCATGCCCTCCCAGGCGGTCCGGTAGTCCTGCTCGGTGAGCGCGGACCACGGCCCGACCTGGATCACTCCGGCGTTGTTGACCAGGATGTCCACCGGCCCGCCGTAGCAGCGCCGTACGGCCTCGACCAGCAGGGCGGGGGCGTCCGGGGTGAGCAGGTCGCAGGCGGTGGAGGCGACCGGACCGCGGCGTCCGGCGAGCAGTTGTTCGGCGCGGGCCAGTTCGCTGCCGGGGCGGGCGCAGAGCATCACCCGGCAGCCGCGGTCGGCGAGCTCGCCGGCGATCAGCAGGCCCAGGCCGCGCGAGGAGCCGGTGACCAGTGCGACGCGGCCGGCCAGTTCATGCCGTGGCACGGTCGCCTCCGGTGTCCGGACCCGCGCCGCTCCGCCCGGCGGCACCGGTGGCGGACGGCAACCTCACCGCCCCGCCCTGCCCGTGGTTCCAGGTCACCGTTCTCATGGCCGCTCCTCCGCCGTACGGTCGCTCTCCCCGGGCGTCTGCGCGGCGGGCGCGCTCCGAAACCGACCGGGCCCGGGTGGCGGCAACCGACCGGGCCCGGGTGGCGGCGCGCGTGCCGCGGGGGAGGCGCGCGGGAGACGGGTGAAGCGCGCATGAGGCGGAGGCGCCGGGGTAGCCGCTCCCTTGTCGGTCCCACGCCCCGGTCCCACGCCCGCTGGACGGCCCACGATGACTTCCCGGCACCCCGTCGAGCCCCTGAAGGGGGTGGCCGGGCATGCCCGGGGCCATCCGGTGCGTCGGCTGAGGGCCGTGGTGGCGGGGGTGTGGCGGCGGGGCCGCGAGGTGGAGCTGCTGCACCGTTCGATGGCGTTCGGCGCGCTCTGCTTCGTGACGCTGGTCCCGCTGCTGGTGGTGATCGCGGCGGCCTCGCCGACCGGCGGCAGCGGCATCGCGGACTGGGTGACCGACGGGCTCGGTCTGGATCCCGCGGGTGCGCGGGCGGTGAACGAGCTGTTCGCCTCCCGGCGGGAGGTGCTGAGCACCACCACGGCCTTCGGTCTCGCCCTGCTGGCGGTCTTCGGGGTCACCCTGATGGGCTCGGTCCAGAACGCCTTCGAGCGGATCTGGCAGCTGCGCGCCGGCGCGTGGCGCGGGGTGTGGCGGCAGGCCCTCGCGCTGGTCGGGCTCGTCGGCTACGTGCTGGTCGCCGCCTGGAGCGGGGTGCCGTGGCCGGGCAGCCCCGTCTGGTCGGCGCTGCGCGTGGTGGTGACGCTCGGCGGCGGGCTGGTGCTGTTCTGCTGGCTGCCGTGGCTGCTGCTCGGCGGCCGGATCGCCTGGCGGCGGCTGCTGCCCGGCGCGGTGGTCACGGTGATGGCGCTGGCGGGGTTGCGGGTGTTCTCGCGTCTGGTGTTCGCGCCGCTGGTGGTGTCCAACGCGGTCTCGTACGGGCCGGTCGGCACGGTGCTGGTGGTGCTGTCCTGGCTGATCGGCGTGGGCTACACGGTGTACGCGGGGGCCCTGGTGGGCCGGGCGCTGGACGCGGTGGCCCGGACGCCACGCCGGCGGGGGCCGCGCTGACCGGGGCCGCGTCGGGCCGGGCCGGCGCCATGGTCGGGCGGGACCCACGCCGGGGGCAGCGTGCGGCCCCCGGCCCCGCAGCGCCGGGGAGGACGCGCGCGGGAGGCCGGGGACCGGTTGGGGCCGGCGGGCCAGCCGGAGGCCGGCCCGGGCGTCCGCCGGGTTCAGGCGCGGCCGGCGGCCCGCTGGGTGCGCCGGGCTAGGGAGTCGACGACCACCGCGGCCAGCAGCACCAGACCGGTGATCATGAACTGGATGGCGTTGCTGAGGCCCTGGATGTTCATCCCGGACTGGATCGAGCCGATGACCAGCGCACCGAGCAGCGCCGACCAGGTGCTGCCGCGTCCGCCGAAGAGGCTGGTGCCGCCGATGACGGCCGCCGCGATGGCGTTCATCAGCAGGTTGCCGCCGCCGGAGGTCTGGCTGGCCGACTGGATCTGCGCGGCCAGGAAGAGACCGCCGATGGCCGCCATGGTGGAGCAGATGGTGAAGACGCTGATCCGGATCCACGGCACGTTGATGCCGGCACGCCGGGCGCCCTCGATGTTGCCGCCGAGCGCGAAGACCTGCCGGCCGTACGAGGTGCGGCGCAGCACGAAGTCCAGCACCACGATGAAGATCAGGAAGATCAGCAGGGCCAGCGGCAGCCCCTTGTACTGGTTGAGGGTGTACGCGGCCAGGAAGGCGATGATCGCGAGCAGGGCGGTCCGCAGCGCGATGTCCGTGATCGGGCGGGACGGCACGCCGGCGGCCTGGCGGCGCCGGGAGTCCAGCAGCGAGGCGCCGAGGAAGAGCAGCACACCGATCGCGGCCGCGCCGTACGCGGCGATCTGCTGGCTGTAGATGGTGCTGTACAGCTGGGAGACGATGTCGTTGCCGGAGAGGTTGACGGTGCCGCTGGCGCCCAGGATCTGGAGCATCAGGCCGTTCCAGCCGAGGTTACCGGCGAGGGTGACGACGAAGGCGGGCACGCCGACCTTGGCGAAGAAGAAGCCCTGGATGAAGCCGACGACCGCGCCGCCGGCGATGGCGGAGAACAGCGCCACCCACTCGTTCACGCCGTTGGTGACGTTGAGGACGGCGAAGATGGCGGCGCACAGACCGCTGACCGAGCCGACCGAGAGGTCGATCTCGCCGAGCAGCAGCACGAACACCACGCCGATGGCGATCATGCCGGTGCCGACGATCTGCTGGGAGAGGTTGGAGAGGTTCTGGGCGGAGAGGAAGGCGCTGTTCAGGCTGCCGAAGACGGCCCAGATCACGATGAGCGCCAGCACCACCGGGACGGAGCCGAGCTCACCGCTGGTGATCCGGCGGCGGAACTCGCCGAGGTAGCCCTTGATGCCCTCCTGCCGCACGATCAGCCGGGGGTCGATCGCCGGGGTGGCCTCGGGGGCGACCGGCACGGGGGCGTTGACGCCGCCCTTGGGCATGCTGTCCTCGGGCAGCGGGCGGTGGTGGCGCTCGCCGCCGGGTGTCTGGTCGGTCACTGGGAGCCCTCCGAACCACGGGCCTTCCGACGGGTCACCGCGTTGTCCGTGGCGCCGGTGATGGCCGAGATGATCTCTTCCTGGTTGGTGTAGCGCTTGTCGAAGACGCCGTTGTTGCGGCCCAGGCGCAGCACCGCGACGGTGTCCGCTACGGCCATCACGTCGGCCATGTTGTGGCTGATCAGGATCACGCCGAGGTCCTGGTCGCGCAGCCGCTCGACCAGGTCGAGCACCTGGGCGGTCTGCTCGACGCCGAGGGCGGCGGTGGGCTCGTCCAGCATCACGACCTTGGGCGAGCCGATCAGCGCGCGGGCGATCGCCACCACCTGGCGCTGACCGCCGGAGAGCGAGGCGACCGGGATCCGTACGCTGGGGATGCGGATGGAGAGGGTGTCCAGCAGCGCGCGCGAGCGCTTCTCCATCGCGACCTCGTCGAGGATGGTGAAGCGCCGGATCTCGCGGCCGAGGAAGAGGTTCCCGACCACGTCGAGGTTGTCGCAGAGCGCGAGGTCCTGGTAGACGGTGGCGATGCCCAGGTGCTGGGCCTCCTGCGGACGGTGGATGGTGGTCGGGCGGCCCTGCCACTCGATCACGCCGTCGTCCGGCTGGTGCACCCCGGCGATGGACTTCACCAGGGTGGACTTCCCGGCGCCGTTGTCGCCGACCAGGGCGACCACCTCGCCGGCGTGCACTTCCAACTCGATGTCGGTGAGCGCCTGGACGGCGCCGAACCGTTTGGAGACCCCGCGCAGGGCCAGTACGGTCTCGCCTGGCATGACCTTCTCCTCCGCCCCGCCTCGACGGTGGAGGCGGGGCGCGTCCGGCTGGGCCCGGTCGGCCACAGCTGTTCGGCTACGGTTCTTCGGCCAGGCCCGTTCGGTGACCGAGGGCTGGGCCCGTTCGGCTACTGGAGGCCGGCGGCCTGACAGGCTGCGGCGTAGTCCGGGGTGCAGATCTGCGGGACGGTGTAGAGGCCGTCGGCCACCACGGTGGTCTTGATGTTGTCCTTGGTCAGCACGATCGGGGTGATCAGGTTGGCGGCCGCCTTGTGGCCGCTGCCGTTGGTGACGGTGGTGGGCACCAGCGCGGCGTCCGGGGTCTTGCCCTGGGCGTAGGCCACGGCCATCGCCGCCGCGGTGTCGGTCTCCGGCTTGAACGGCTTGTAGATCGACATCGTCTGGGTGCCCGCCAGGATCCGCTGCACGGCGTCCAGCTGGGCGTCCTGCCCGGTGAGGGGCACGCTCAGGCCGGCAGCCTTGAGGGCGGTGGCGATGCCGGCGGCCATGCCGTCGTTGGCGGAGTAGACGCCGACCACATTGGGTCCGCCGATGGCGGTGATCGCCGCCGAGGCCTCCTGGTTGGCGTTGTTCGGGTCCCAGTTGGGGGTGTCGTACTCCTTGCCGATCTTCAGCTTGCCGTCGATGGCGCTGTGCGCGCCGGCCTTGAAGTCGGCGGCGTTGGGGTCGGTGGGGGAGCCGTTGATCATGATGATCGACCCGGCGCCCGCCTTGTCGCCGACCGCGGCGACCAGCGCCTGCCCCTGCAGCTCGCCGACCTTCTTGTTGTCGAACGACACGTACGAGTCGACCGGCCCCTGCGCCAGGCGGTCGTAGGAGACCACCTTCACGCCGGCGTCGTGCGCCTTCTGCACGGAGGACTGGATCGACTTGGAGTCCACGGCGTCCAGGATCAGGACCTGGTCGCCCTTGGTGAGGGCGGTGTCGACCTGGGTCTGCTGGGTGGTGGCGTTCTCGTTGGCGTTGTAGTAGTCGATCTGCGCCTGCGGTGCCAGCTCCTTGATCTTCTGCTCGATCAGCGGCCGGTCGAACTGCTCGTAGCGCGTCGTCTTGGTCTCCGGCAGCAGCAGCCCGATCCGGATCGCGCCGGCCGTGCCGCCGGCCGCGGTTCCGGTGGACCCGCCACCTCCGGAGGATTCTTTGGCACTGCCGCAGGACGCCAGTCCGAGACCGAGGGTGACCACTGCGGCCGCCGCGACCGCGCGGCGTAGGCCGTTGCTCATGAGGATGCCTCTCCGGTTGAGTCCACCCCCGGTTGTTCCACCCCCGCCTCCGAGTGTGGGAACTGCGGACCGTCACGACGATCCGGGATGGGCCGAACGGGTACCCGGGATTCCCGGTCCGGAACGCGCGGGGCGTTCGGGACCTCTCGGGACCCGCTCGGACGTACTCGACGAGCGGTGAACCCGTGGGCCCGGGCCGGAGTGGCCGGAGGGCGCGGCTGGCGGAGGTCCCCGGGATGCGGTCCCGTCGCGTACGGGTTCGGCTCGCCCTCCGAGAGTACGCCTACGAACGGTCCGCCCCTGTCCGTGAAGGTGTGGGCGCCGCCCTCGATCCGGCCGATCGGGCCGTGGGGCCACTCCCCTCGTTGTCGGCGCCTCGCTGTCGGCGCCTCGTTGGCGGCCGAGTGGGCCTGGCGCGGCGGCGTGAGGTCTGCGCCCGGCGGACGTGGAGCGGCTGCTCGGGCTGCTGGACCGCCCGGTGGGTGGCGGCCGGGTGGTCTTCGAGGGGGCCCCCGCCGACCTGGTCGCCGCCCGCCCCACCCTTACAAACGAGCGCCTCGCGGACTACGTCGGGGCCTGAGGGGCGCGGACGGGTGCCCGGGGTTCTCCGGGTTCCCGTTCCCCGCTCTCCGGCCGCGCGGTCGCGGTGCGGGTGCCGGGTCGCGGGAGGGGCCGGGATCCGGTCGGCGCGAAGTGGCCGGGACGGTGCGAGTTTCCGTCCGGCGGTAGCGTTACGTGGAACTGGCATGTACGCTGCGTGTCGCAGGTTGAAAAGGATGCGGGCCTGGTCGCGCTTCGTGGGGGAAGTCACGTCCAGGCCCGGGCCGTCAGTGAGGGGCCCGGTCGCGCTCGTGGGGGAGCTTCGGCCGGGTCCCTCGACGGGCTACCGATGGTATGCCCGGCCTGACGGTGTTTCAGTCATGCCAAGTCCCGCGCGACGGTGGAGATTCGGTAACGCCCCTCCCGTAGGGCGTGTTCGCCCTGGTCAGCGCGGTGCCGGAGCCCACCGGGGCCGTCCGGCGGGATGCGGCGGGATACGGAGGCCGGCGTTCCCGGGCCGCCCCCGCCCGGTTGCGATCGGCTGCCGTGCTCAGTCGAGGGTCGGTACGCCGCCCCCGTCCACCAGTTCCAGCCGGACGCCCGGCAGCCCCCGGCACCAGCCGGCGGCGATCCTGGCGAATGCGTCCGCGTCCGGTGCCGTACGGCCGAGGCCTATCGCCAAGCCGGCCGCGCCCGGGGAGGCTTCGAACGGCCGGGGCCAGGCGTGGGCGTCCGTCACCCCGGCGTCCTCCAGGGCGGTGAGCAGGGCCCTGATGCGGCCGCGTACGGCGCCCAGGGTCTCCTCGAAGCCCTCCGGCCGGCTCCCCGGCGGGACGGTGACCACGGCCCAGGCCGGGTGCCGGTCGTGCAGCGGGGGAGGGGTGAGCAGATCGGGCCAGGGATCGCCGCCGGCGGCCTCCGCCTCCGCCACGATCTCCCACGCCCGGTACAGCTCCTCGGCGAGCAGACGGGCACCGCCCGCGCCGACCTGGGTGGTGCAGGAGCGGACCGGCGCGGACGGGGTCAGCACGGTCACCGGGTCCGCGGCCATCACCGTGTCCGTGGCCGGGGCCGACACCAGGCCCGTCACCGGGTCCGACGACGGCCCGTGCGGCGGACGGCCGGGCAGGCTCACGGGTGTGCGCCAGTCCCAGGCGGCCCAGGTCTCCAGGAACCGCCGGAACAGGGCCTCCGGGGCGAGGCCGTCCGCCTCCAGGACGGTCCGGGCGGCCAGCACCGACCAGGCGATCGAGGGCAGTTGGCCGAACGGCGCGGAGTCCAGGCCGCGCGCCCGCGCCCAGGCCCTCACCTCCCGCGACAGCCGGGCGAACCGCTCGTGACGGCCGTCGAGCACGGCGAGGAGCGCCTCGGCGTCCCCGACCGCGCTCAGCGCGACCGCCGCCGCCGCGCCGAGCTCCTCCCGCCGCCCCACCGCCTCGGCGGGGGCCGGGCCGGGCGGGGCCCCGGGCGCGCCGGTGAAGACCACGACCAGGTCGACGTCCAGCCCCTCCGCCTCCAGTCGCAGCCCGGGCACCCGGGCGCCGCGCACCTCGCGGACCCGCCGGGCACCCGGGAGGGCCGCCGTGACGAGGGCGCGGACCCGGGACAGATCGGCCTCGCCGGGCAGCACCGCCACCAGGTCCAGGTCGGCGCCGGCGCTCGCGCAGCCCAGCCGGCGCGATCCGACCAGGTGCACCACGCCCTCCGTCGGCGCGCCCGCAAGCGCGCCCGCCACCCGTTCGGTCACCCGCCGGGCCGCCGCCGCTTCGTCCGGCCTGACCTGCCGGACCGAGGGCGGCGGGACCACCGGCTCCTCGGGGATCCGACGCACCTCGCCCGTGCCCAGGGCGATCACCGCGCGCGGACGCATCGGCTCCTCGCCCCGGCGTGACAGCAGCACCAGCTCGCCCACCCGGGCCGACACCCCGTTCAGCCGCGCCGCGCAGTCGGCCGCCGCCCGCCGGGGGTCGTCGCTGCGCCCCAGGGTCAGGTGCGGGGTGTACCCCTGCGCCCGGCCGCGGCACCCGGGGAAGCGCCGCTCCAGCGCCCGGCGCAGCGCCGCCCACGGGGCCGGCGATCCGGCGGCGGGATCCAGCCACACCGTGGCGTCCTCGCGGTGGCCGAAGGTGTGCACGCCCTCCAGCCGGGCCGTGAACGGCGCCACCTCGGCGGCGGCCGCGCCCAGCAGCGGCAGCGCCCGCTCGAACTCGGCCTCCGGGACGAACCCGAACAGCAGGTTGACGTGCGGCGGCCAGCGGCGCAGCCCGGGGTCGTACACCGCGCGCAGTTCCTGGACCGGCGGCCACAGCTCCTCGGGCGGCAGCCAGGCCACGGCGGTGCGGGCGGTCGGGGCCGCGTCGAGCGACTCCTGCGGCGCGGGCCCGCCGAGGGTGAGGCCGACGGCGACGCCGAAGTGGTCGGACGGGTACAGCCCGTCCGCGGCCGGGCGGTCGCCGTGCAGGACGGCGGCGGTGACCCGGGCGTCCGGCGCGCGGTGCAGCACGCGGTCCAGCCGGGAGGCCCGGCCGGAGAGCGAGGACACCGCGGCGAGCGGGTTGGCGGCCGGGTCGAAGGTGGGGGTGTCGTCGGCCGCGCCGTGGTACTCGCTCCAGGCGTCCCGCAGTCCGAGCGCGGCGGCCGGGCCCTCGGCGCCGGAGCGGCCGTCGTTGAAGTCGCCGAGCAGCAGCACGTCGCCCTCGACGCCGGCCAGCCCTTCGGCCAGCCGGGTGAGTTCGGCCAGCCGGCGGCCGGCGCCGTCCGCCGAGTGGTCGCTGCTGAGGTGGACGGCGCCGGCCGTCAGCGGCGCCCCCGCGGTCGCCACGGTGACGGCGGTGACGGCCTTGTGCGGGCCGAGCACGTGCCGGGCCGCCTCCAGCACCGGCAGCCGGCTGAGCAGCAGCAGCCCGTACGCGTCGACGTCCCGTCCGCGCGGGTCGGTGCCGAGCGTGTACCCGGCCCGGACCCAGGGCGCCTCCAGCAGCATGGCCAGCAGGGCGGGCTCGACCTCCTGGAGGGCGATGAGGTCGGCGTCGGCGGCCTCCAGGGCGGCGAGCAGCAGGGGCCGGCGGCGGGCGGTGTCGATCCGTTCGGCGTCGTAGCGGTCCCACAGGGTGTTCCAGGTGAGCACGCGCAGCTCGGTCGTGGCGGGGGCGGCGGTTGCGGCGGACGGCCCGGCGGTGCCCGGCGCCGGCGCGTCCGCGGGCCGCCAGCCCCCGTCGGGCCGCCAGGCGTACGGGGTCAGCGCGGTGAAGAACGGCGCCCGCAGCCGGCGCGGGTCGGCGCGTCGGCCGGCCCGCGCGCTGTCGAGGAGGTCCACCCCGGCGGCGCGGTCCCACAACACCTCCCCGTCGGCCTCGACGTGCCGGACCCGGTGCCAGGGGATGTCGCCCGAGGCGAGGAAGGCCTCCAGCGGCACCCGCTCGATCCGGTCGTCGCGGGTGCGCACGCCCAGCAGGAACCGGGCCGGGTCGAAGCGGGCGTCCCAGCGGACGCGGTGGCAGATCTGTTCGACGGGGCGCATCAGATGTCCTCTCCGTGGAGCGTGCCGGCGGTGTCCTCGACCTGCCCGCCCGCCCCGACGTACCGGGTGCGGTGCGCCTGGCCGGGGTAGGGCGGGTTGAACCGGCGCAGCTGCGCGGTGAGGACCTCCGGCGGTACCGGGTGCGGCCGGACGGCGTTGCGGCGCACCAGCTCCGCCTCGTCGACCAGCAGCACCACCTGGGTGACCAGGGCGTCGCGGCGCTGCGCGACGCCCCGCACCAGCGCGCGCTGGTGCGGGTTGAGCGAGGTGGCGTCCCAGAGCACCGTGGCGTCGCCGGTCAGGGCGGTGTCCAGCCGGTCGAGGCCGTCCCGCAGCACCTCGGCGTTGTCCCGCTGGTCCGCCCGGCAGCCGCGGGCCTCGCGCAGCTCGTCCAGGCCGATCCTGGTGGCGCCGGTCGCGGCGGCGAGGGAGGCGGCGAAGGTGCTCTTGCCGCTGCCCGACGGCCCGACCAGGTGGACCAACCGGGGGAAGCGACCGTCCCGCCAGCGCCAGGAGGCCGCGACCGCCTCCTCCACGGTGGCGATCCGGCTGAGCGCGTACGCCTCGCGGGCCTGCGCCCAGCAGCGGTCGGCCGCGTCGGGGCCGAGCCCGGCGAGGGCCTCGCGCAGTCCCTCGCGCAGCCAGCCGAGCGGTGCCTCGCCCAGCAGGCCGGCGTCCTCGGCGTGCAGGGCGGACCACGCCACCTGTTCGCGGGCCTCGGCCGGGCCGATGTCGGCCGCGGTGCCGGCGGCGGCCGCGGCGACGGCGTGCAGCACCCCGAGGTCGGTGCCGAAGGACAGCCGGACCAGGCCGGTGCGGCGTTCCTCGTCCGGGTACGGTCGGTGCAGGCCGGGGTGACGGCCGACCAGGTCGGCGACCCGCCGGGCCAGCGGCAGGCCGAGCGGGGCTGCCAGGCGTGGGCCCAGCCACTCCCGCCGGGCCGACCGCAGCACGGTGGCGAGCACGCCGGCCAGCCGGGCGTCGCCGCCGCGGCCGAGCTCGTCGAGCCGCGCGGACACCTCGGCCACGGCCGGGTCCTCGGCGGGCACCGGCACCCCGGCCGGAGAGTCCGGGCCCGGCGTGTGCGGACCCGGCGGGTGCGGACCCGGAGCGTCCAGGCCCAGCGCGGCCAGCAGTGCCGGTACGTCCGGTGACGCCCCGGAGCGTACGGCCCAGAGCGCGGCCCGCGGGCCGAGACCGTTCTCCACGACGGCGGCGTGCATCCAGTGCGTGTCGGTGCGCACGTGCCGGGGGCGGACCCACTTGGCGGCCCGTCGGCCGAAGTCCGCCCGGTGGAAGCCCTCGGCCGTCCGGACCACGAAGCCCTCCTGCCGCTCGGTGTCCAACCGCAGGGCCCGCAGGGCCCGTTCGTCGTAACGGCCCCGCCAGAGCACCCGCGGGGCGGGCACGCCCAGGCGCCGCAGGAAGCGCACGGTGTCGTCCCAGTCGAGGCAGCGGTCGTCGGCGTCCCAGACCGAGAAGCCGTAGAACCAGCTCTCCAGGTCGGTGTACGGGATCGAGTGGCGGGCGAAGAGGTTCTCCCCGCAGACCCGCCAGCCGGCCGGGATCCGCCCGCCGATCCGGCCCTGCAGCCCCTTCACCCAGGCCCGTGAGGGGTGGTGCGCCGAGTCCGGTGACCGGGCGTGCAGCCCGTCCGGGTAGAGGGTGGTGTTCTCGCCGTCGAGCTTCTCGGTGACGACGACCTCCGCACCCCGCAGGCCCGAGGGGTCGCCGGTCCGCACGTCGTCCGCCGTCGCCCCCGGTGACCAGGGCAGGTGCGGCGTCCGCGGGTAGTGCACGCGCATGGCCGCCCCCTGACGTCGTCGTCGATCGGAGCGCACGCCGCCGATCCGCGCACACTCTAGGAGCGGGCACCGACGACGGGCCACCGATTTATCCGTGGGCGTCACCTTGCGCCGGGTTGCGGGCGATTTGGGCCCGCCCGCGGCCGGCGCAGGTGGAGACCGGCCCACCTGCGGTCGGCCGGTCAGCGCAGGTGGAAGACCGGCCCGCGCGGGGTGAACGGCAGCGTCGCGCCGCGCGGCACCAGGTACGCGTGCTCGCGGCGCACCCGCAGCACGTCGCACTCGCCGTCCGTGATGATCAGCAGCGGCGCGCCACGCGGGAAGTCCTCGGCCCGGTCGAGCAGGTCCAGGCCCGGCTGCAGCACGGTGCCGCCGCGCCCGCGCAGCCGTACCCGGCCGGCGAGTTCCTCCGGCGGCAGGAAGCCCAGGTCGTGCGGCGCCGCGTCGCAGCACACCAGCCGGGCGGCGGGCACGTCCCGGGCGGCCGCGTACGAGGCGATCGCGCCGAGCGCCTTGCCGAGCAGCACCCGGTCCATCGAGCCGGAGGTGTCCAGCAGCACGCCGAAGGTGCAGCGGGCCAGCTCCTCCGGCGGGTGGTGGCGTCCGGCGCGGGGGATGTTCGGGGTGGCGGACTGCCGCCGGGCCGGGCGCGACCACGTCCGCACCGGCTCGGGCGTCGGCACGAACTCGTCGAACCAGCGGGCGAGCCGGGCGTCCCAGGGCAGCGGCGGGTGGGCCAGCGCGCGGATCTCCTCGACCAGCCCGGCGGGCAGCAGCCCGCGGTCGCGCCCGTGCATCTCGAAGCCCTGCTGGAGGCCGCGCCGGTAGAAGTCGTCCAGGTCGACGTAGTCGCTGCGACCCCGGTCGAGCGGCCGGTCCAGGATGTCCGGCCGGTTCTTGCCGCCCAGGGTGGCGAGCCGGCGCAGCCGCCGTTGGTCGCCGACGATCCGGTCGTACACCTCCTCGGCCGACAGTCCCTTCAACTGCGGGTCGTGCAGCAGGCCTTCGGGCATCTCGCCGACGCCCATCTCCAGCAGCCAGCCGTTGATGACGTAGTCGGCGGCCACGTTGAACAGGTACGGGTCGCGGGCGCCGCACCGTTCGCCGTGCCGCAGCGCGGCGTGCAGCATCTCGTGGCCGAGGATGAAGCGCCACTCCTCGTCGCTGTAGTGGAGCAGCGGGTTGAGGTAGATCTCGCCGGCCTCGGCGTTGACCGCGGCGATGGCGATCCCCTGGGCGCGGGCGAGTTCGGCGTCGGCGACCAGGGTGAGGCCGGCCGCGATCCCGCCGAGCAGCGGGTAGGAGGAGATGAACCAGCCGAGCGCCCGGTGCCAGGGCCGCTCGGGCATCCGCTCGCCGGTGGTCTCGTCGACGCGCCCGCCCGCCAGGTCCATCGCGGCGGACATGGTCCGGGTGAGCGCCGCGGCGAAGGCGGTGGTCCAGTCGTCCGGGTCGTCCCAGTCCGGGCAGGGCACCAGCAGTTGGTCGGGCTGCGCCCCGGCCGTCCCGGGCACCGGCGGGGGCGGGCCCTCCCGGCGCCAGCGCTCGGCCAGCTCGTCCTCGTCGCCCTTGGGGTGCTCGTGCGGCAGGGCGAACGGCGACCGGCCCATCGGGAAGGTCGCCAGGAACCGGTTGACCACCGCGCAGCGCGCGGCCGTCTCGTACGCGTCGGGCTGCACCCGGCGGCCCTTGGCCGACGGGACGTGCCCGAAGCCCAGGTGCAGTAGGCAGTGCGCCAACACCCAGGCCCACTCGGCGGGTTCGGCCCGCCTGCGGGGGTCCACGTGCACCGTGCCGACCGAGTCGACCACGGCCCAGCCGTCGGCCGGACGGACCTCGCAGTCCTCGTCGCGGCAGATGCCCGGCCGCAGCGAGGCGAAGGCGGTGTTGCGGTACAGCATCTCCAGGCCCTGGGTGAAGGCCTCGGCGGCGGGATCGGGCCTGTTCTGCTCCTGCTGGGCGCCGGCCTTGCGCCGCGCCTGCGACCCGCGCCGGGTAGCGGCGCTCACCGGCGCGCCTCCACCAGTCGCGGCATGTCGCGGGCGGCCTCGATCAGGAACCACGCCGGCAGCACCGGGTTGCCGTCCGGCCCGTCCGCGATCACCGTCTGGGCGACCTCCACCGAGATCTCCGCCAGTTGCACCAGCAGCGACTTGGCCCGGTACGCGGTCTGCCGCAGCGCCCCGGAGGCCTGCTCCTTGCGCGCCGGCAGCTCCTTGACCAGCCGGCCGCGGAAGGCGTCGGCCAGGTAGTAGAGCAGGTCGCGGTCCTCCAGCCGGTGCGGCCAGCGGGCGTCGCCCTTGAGGATCGCCTCCAGCCCGTACGAGTTGCGGACGATCTTGGCGTACCCGCAGAAGGCCACCGCGTGCTGCGGCGTCAACAGCCCGTACGAGAGCACCTTCAGGGTGTCTTCCTCCAGGGTCGGCCCGAAGGAGTGCAGCGCGTCGGAGAGCATGTGCCAGGCGCGCGGGGTGGAGAACGGCTCCTCGGTCTTCGGCGGCGGCGACCACAGGTGGTCCGGACGGTCGGTCAGGTAGTCGATCACCCACGGGTGGATGCCCGCCCCGGCCGCCCACGCCAGCCAGTCCGTGGCGCTCGCCCGCAGGTGCACGTGGACCAGCCGGTTGACCAGCGCGGACGCCATCGGCCGGGCCAGCGCGCCGTCGGTGGCCCGGTTGCCCGCGCCGATCACGATGGAGCCCGGCGGCAGCTCGTACGAGCCGATCCGGCGGTCCAGGATCAGCGAGTAGAACGCCTTCTGCACGTCCGGCGAGGCCGCGTTGAGCTCGTCCAGGAACAGGCAGTACGGCTCGTCACGGGCGATGTGCTCCGGCGGGCAGAACCGCGAACGGCCCTCCGGGGTCAGCTGCGGAACGCCGATGAGGTCCTCCGGCGCGAGCTGGGTGCCGACCAGGCTGACGCACTCCAGGCCCAGCGAATCGGCGAACGCCCGTACCAGCGAGGACTTCCCGATCCCCGGCGCGCCCCACAGGAAGACCGGCCTGACGGTGGCCAGGCCCAGCAGCAGCTCGGGGATCTGGGCGGGCGAAACGGCGACTGCACCCTGCACGGGGCTCCTTGGTTCTCGGGGAGGGCCGGCCCGCTCGTGGGGCGGCGACCGGCCCAGTCTTGCCGCAGCGGGCCGTCGGCGCACCCGGATTTTCCGGCGGCCGCGGTTCGTGAGGCCCGGCTCGGGATCGTTCGGCCGCGGTTCGTGAAGCCCGGCTTAACGATCGTTGCGGCTTCGGCCGTTGTTCGGCCTCCCTCGACGCGTACATGCTGGTCCGGTCCCCAGAGCGTCGAGCACCGAGGAGTGCCCGCCATGTCCGTTCCCGACGGCGCAGCGTCACGGCCGCGATGAACGTCCTCACCGCCACCGTGTCGGTGAGCGTCACCGACCCGGCCGCCTCCGCCCGGTTCCTCACCACGCACCTCGGCTACCGGGAGGTGCTCGCGGACGAGGAGTTCGTCCACCTCTCCCGTGACGACCCGGCCCCGGACGTCCTGCTGTGCCGGCGCGACCTCGAACTCCCGCCCGCCCGCGGGCCCGTGGACGTCCTGCTGTCCTTCGCCGTCACCGACGTCACCGCCGAGTACGCGCGGCTGAGCCGCGAGGGCGCCCCCGTCACCGTCCCGCTGCGCGACGAGCCGTGGGGCGAGCGGATGCTCGAACTCACCGATCCCAACGGGATCGTGATCCAGCTGGTGGAGTGGATCCCGCCCGCCGGGGCCAGGCGCCGCGGCAGGTTCGTTCCCTCCTGTTCCCCCGTCGAGAGGTACTGATGCACCCCCGATCCACCCGCCGCGGACCGCTCCTGCTCGCCCTGTGCCCCGGCGCCATGGTGCTGGCCGTCGACGTCCTGACGATCGGCACGCCGATCCCGCCGCTGGGCGCGGACCTCAACACCGCCGCCCGCGAGATCCCCTGGCTCCTCGCCGCGCTCGACGACACCGCCTGGGCCAGGGCGGCCCACGAGGCCGCCGGCGTGCTGCTGTCCTCGCCCTCGGCGGTCGGCGCGGCGAGCGTGCTGGCCGCGGCCGTCCTCGCCGCCCTCCTGCTGCCCGCCCTCCTGCTTCCCGCCCGCCGGACCGCACCCGGCCCTCGCCCTGGCCTCGGTGCCGGTGCCGGTGCCGGTGTCGGTGTCGGCGCCGGCACCGTCCCCGACACCGAGGAGCTCGTCGGCGCACCGCGCTGACACCACCCCGCCCGCGGCCCGCCCCCTCCGTCCGCCCCGATCACCGGCGCCCCGGCATACCCCCGTGAACTGGGCCTTTGCCACCGGGGCAAGGCCGTTGCGGACCCCCGCCGTCTTTGCCACCGCCACCCGGGCGTGCCACTCTTGCTCGCGCCCGTCCGCGTCCGGGCAGGGGCCGAACGGCAAGGGGGGACGCATGGAACTGCGCGACATCGAGATCTTCCTGACGCTCGCCGAGGAGTTGCACTTCGGGCGGACCGCCCAACGCCTGTACGTGTCGGTCGCCCGGGTCAGCCAGGCCATCAAGAAGCAGGAACGCGGCATCGGCGCCGAGCTGTTCCACCGCGACAGCCGCAACGTCCGGCTGACACCCGTCGGCGAACAGCTGCGCGCCGACCTGACGCCGGTCTACCGCGGCCTGCGCGAGAGCATGGAACGGGCCAGGCTCGCCGCCCAGGGCAAGACCGACGTGCTGCGCGTCGGCATGATCCCCGCCAACGCCCACGACCTGCGCCACTACTGGGACACCTTCCGCACCCGCCACCCCCAGTGGGGCCTGCGACTGCGGCACGCGCCCTTCATGGACCCCTTCGCCGGGCTGCGCCGCGGGGACATCGACGTCCTGGTCACCTGGGTGCCCGTCCTGGAGCCCGACCTCGTCGTGGGCCCGACGCTGTTCGCCGAGCGGCGGGTGCTGGCGGTCTCCGTCGACCACGAGCTCGCCGGCCGCCCCTCGGCGGAGCTGGAGATGCTCGGCGACTACCAGGTCGGCGCCTGCGACGCCACGCCCGCCTACTGGTCCGACAGCTACAGCCCGCCGCACACCCCCCGCGGCCGGACGATCGAACGCGGCCCGCAGGTGGAGAGCACCGACGACATCTTCGCCCTCGTCAGCTCCGGCGAGATCGTCAACACCTTCCCCGTCCACGTCAGCCGCTACTGGGCCCGCCCGGACATCTCCTGGCTCCCCGTCAGGGACCTGGACGCCCTGGAGTACGCCCTCGCCTGGCGCGGCGAGACGGAGAACGACCTCATCCGCGCCCTCGCCGCCGTCGTCCGCGACCTCGGGCCCATGGTCGACGCCTAGGCCCTCCAGGGCTTCGCGCCCTGTACGCGGGACAGGTCGTCGAGCAGGCCGGCGAGCCAGACGGCCACGTCGACGGTGTGCAGGGACGCCGGGTCGGCGGGCAGCCGGGTGGCCAGCACCCGTTCGTCCCGCAGCGCCCGCCGGGCCTCGGCCAGCGCCTCGTCGGCGGGGTCGGCGGTCTCGGCCGCGTCGGTGGGGGAACGGGCCCCCGCACCGTCCAGCAGTGCCGCGGCCCAGTGGCGGAACGCCGTGGCGACCAGCTTCGCGTGGCCCGCCAGCGCCGCCGCACCGGCCGGGGTCACCGTCCCCGGCGGGACCCGGGCGAGCAGCGGTTCGGCGCCGCGGACGGTGTGCAGCCCGGTGATCACGGCGGCCTGCCAGTTCGGCCCGTCCTGCGCCGGGTCGTGCCGCTCGCTGCGGTACTGGGCGTACAGCGCCTCGGTGAGCAGCGCGGCGGTCCGGGCCCGGCGCAGCGCACCCCGGGCGGGGGCGGCGCCGGTGACCACCGCGACGGTCTCGGTCAGCGCCGCGGCGCTCAGGTCGAGCAACTCGGCCGTACGCCGTCGCAGGTCCTGACCGCCGCCCCGGGGCCAGGCGCAGAGGCCGGCCAGGATGCCGACGGCCGCGCCGGTGGCGACGTTGACCAGCCGGGTCTCGGCCAGCCGCCAGTCGGCGGGCGCCAGCTGGGTGAAGACCATCGCCACCACCACCGTGAAGGTCGCCTGCGCCCAGGCCAGCCCCAGCACCGGGCCCGCGGTGAACGCGAACAGCATCGCGGGCGGCAGCGCGGCGGCGTAGAACACGGGGTGCTCGCCGACCCCGACCAGCAGGACCGCGGTCACGGCGGCGCCGGCCGTCGTACCGACCAGGGCCGGACGCAGGGTCATCCGGGTGTCGGCGGCGCTGGTGCGCATCAGGGTGAGCGTGGCCAGCAGGACCCAGAAGCCGTGCTGCAGGTCGAGGCCCCCGGCGACCAGCCGGGCGGCGCTGAGCGCCACGGCGGTGCGCAGGGCGTTGCGGAAGTAGACCGAACGGGTCGTGAGGTTGCCCCGGATCCGGTGCCACCAGAGGGCCGGGGCCGGCTCGTGGGCGTACCAGAACGGGCCGGGGCGCTCGTCCGGGGGCGTGTCGTCGGGCGGCAGCGGCGCACGGCGGGCGGCGCGGGTCGCCAGAGTGAGGAAGCGGGCGCCCTCGGCGGCGTTGAGGGCGAGCGTGCCGAGGACCAGCCGGGCCACCGCCGGTCGGGCCGGGGCCGGTGGCGCAGAGTCCGGTGGGGCGGAGGCCGGTCGGGCAGGGGGCGGCCCGGCCGGGTCCGTGACGCCTTCGGTGACGGCCTCGGTGACGGTTCCGAACGACGTACGGGCGGTGTCGAACGCGGCGATCCGGACGTCGATCGGCGCGACGTCGGGGACGGGCCCGTCCGTACGGGCGCCCGTCCCGGCGGCGCGCAGGGCGACCGCGGTGGCCCGGAGCAGCTCCGCCGCCCGCGGGTACGGCCCGCCGGCGGTGCCGAGACGGCGGATCCCCAGCACCTGGGCGCCGACGTAGTGCAGGGCGACCCCGCAGTGGGTGAGGGCGCGGTCGACCACGCCCGGTGTGGCGGGCCGCCCGCCCACCGGGATCCGGGAGAACCGCAGCTCGTCCAGGAGGGCCCTCGCCCGCTCGGCGGCCTCCTCGGTCTCGGTCTCGGGTGCGGCCGCCTTGCCGACCGGCCCGCCCCTGTCGGCGGCGCGTCCCTCGCAGCCAGCGGCGGTCAGCTCGGCCAGCCGTGCCACCGCCGCGGCCGCCCGGGCGATCCGCCCGCGGTAGTCCGCCGGCGCCGGCTCCGGCCACAGCAGCAGCTCCGCCGCCGCGAGCAGCAGCAGGCCCACCGCGACGCCGGTGAGGCGTTGGGGCAGGTCGTCGGGTGCGTACGGCGGGAAGCACGGCAGGATGTAGAAGAGCTGGAGCCCGTTGGCCAGCCCCACCAGCCGCGGCCCGCCCACGGAGCCGAACGCCACGGTGAACCCGACCAGCGCCATCCCCAGCGCCGCCGCCCAGTCGTGGACGGCCAGGACGGTGCCCAGACAGACCAGCACCCAGGCGAACGGCAGCGTCAGCAGCAGGGTCCGCACCCGGGCCCGCGCGCCGCCCTCCACCCGGGCCAGCACGCCCACCGCCACCGTCGCGAACAGCGCGTACGTGGCCGTCACCGGCTGGTGGAGGCCGTACCGGAAGGCGTAGAAACCGGCGCACGCCGCCACGGTGACCCGCACCGCACGGTGCACCACCGCCGGCTCGGGGCGCACCCGCGGGTGCCGCGGCGGGCCGGGTGGGCGGCGCATCGCACCTCGTTCCGGTGGGGCGTCAGGACCGTCGGGTCCGCCCGTCCGGGGCGCCGACCCCTCCACCGTAGGAGCGCCCGTGCACCCGCGCAGTCCCGGAGCGCCCGGGCCTGCGCGGGCGGGTCGTGACGGGTGAGGGCCGGTGCATAGGGTGGGGGTGGTTGCCGACCGCACTCACCCCTGGAGACCAGATGAGCCCGACCGCTGCCCCCGACGCCCCGCTCCCGGTCGGGGTGATCGGGCTCGGCGACATCGCACAGAAGGCCTACCTGCCGGTCCTCGCCGCCCTGCCGGGCCTGGACCTGCGGCTGATGACCCGGGACCGGGCCAAGCTCGACCGGATCGGCGAGACGCACCGGATCGCGCCCGAGCACCGGTTCACCGACCTGGACCGGCTGATCGACGGCGGGATCCGCGCGGCGTTCGTGCACGCGGCCACCGACCAGCACGTGCCGATTGTCGAGAAGCTGCTCACGGCCGGCGTCGAGGTGTACGTGGACAAGCCGCTCGACCAGACCCTGGACGGCGCCCGCCGCCTGGTGGACCTCGCGGACCGTGGCGGCCGCTCGCTGATGGTCGGCTTCAACCGCCGCCACGCCCCCGGCTACCTGCTGGCCAAGGAGCGCCCCCGCGACCTGATCGTGCTGCAGAAGAACCGCGAGGGCCTGGCCGAGGTGCCGCGCTCGCTGGTGTTCGACGACTTCATCCACGTCGTGGACACCCTGCGCTTCCTGGTCCCGGGCGAGATCGAGCACGTGGACGTCCGCTCGCGGGTCCGGGACGGGCTGGTCGAGCACGTGGTGCTCACCCTCGCGGGGCAGGGCTTCACGGCGCTGGGGATCATGAACCGGGTGTCCGGCTCGACCGAGGAGGTGCTGGAGGTCTCCGGCGGCGACTCCAAGCGCGAGGTGCGCAACCTGGCCGAGGTGATCGACCACCGCGGCCAGCCGACGGTCCGGCGCCGCGGCGACTGGGTGTCCGTCGCCCGGCAGCGGGGCATCGAGCAGATCGTGCTCGCCTTCCTGGACGCCGTCCGCGCGGGGAAGACCCTCGACGCCCATGACGCGCTGCGCACCCACGAGCTGTGCGAGCTGATCGTCCAGCGGGTGGAGGGCGGCTGGCCGGTGCGGTGACCACACCTACCCCGACCTCCGCGCCGACGACGAAACGATCCTCACGGTCGAGGACCCCGAGGTCCCCGGCCAGTTCGTCGCCGAGGTCGACACCCTCGACGGCCTTCCCGGCCATCCCCTCCGGGCCCCGGGCATCTGCCACCCGGTGCGCTGACCCGGGGCCCGCCCACCGGCACGGCCGGTGCGGTCAGTTGCCCGGTGGGCCGATGGGGACGGTGTGGGCCCAGGGGGGTGGGCCGGAGGGGGTGTAGTCGGGGTCGTCCTCCAGCCAGGCGGGTGTGGGGGAGCGGGGGAAGAGACCGACGACGGTGCGGCAGGGGGGCCGGGTGTCGGGCCACGGGGTCTGGCCGTCCGTCAGGACCACGAGGACGTCCGGGCGGGGGCGTGACCGGAGTGCCTCGGCGAAGCCCGTCCGCAGGTCGGTGCCGCCGCCGCCGAGCAGGGGGATGCCCGCGGCGCGGCACAGCGGGTGGACGGCCTGGGCGGCGGCGTCGCAGGGCAGGACGGTGACCAGGTCGCGTCGGCCGCCCACGGTGCGGGAGATGGCGGCGACCTCCAGCAGCGCGCTGCCCAGCTCGGTGTCGCTGACCGACCCCGAGGTGTCGATGATCACGGAGACCCGGGGCGGCCGGTGCCGCAGGCTCGGCAGGACGACTCCGGGCAGCGCGGTGGCGCGGCGCGAGGGCCGTCCGTAGGTGTGGTCCCGGCCGGTGCCCGGGCCGGCCGTCGCCGAACGGATCGCCGCGCCGAGCAACTCCCGCCACGGCTGCGGGGGATGGAACGCCTCCTCGGCCCAGCGCCGCCACCCCTGCGGGACGTCGCCCGGGCGGCCGGTGATGCCCTGCGCCACCCGGTACCGGACGGCGTCGCGTTCCTGGGCGCTGAGTCCGTGCGCGCCGTCCGGTCCGAGGTCCCACTCCCGGTCCAGCCCGTCGGCCCCGCTGCCGCAGTCCAGCCAGACGACGTCCCGGGGGAGCGTGCCGAGCCGGAACCGGCGGAGGTAGTCCTCCATCAGTTCGCCGTGGGGCAGGCCGAGGTGTGCCGGTACGACGGCGCCCTCCGGCCGGACCAGTCCGTCGCCGAACACGTCGTCGTTGATTTCGCAGTCCGCGGCGATGTTCATCCGCAGCCGATCGCCGCGGCCGGTCAGCCCGCGCTCGCGGGCGACCCGGTCGCCGCGGCCGTGGTGGTCCCGCAGCAGGTGCGCCACCTCGTGCACCCACACCCCGGCCAGCTCCTCCACCGGTGTCCGGGCGACGAAGGCCGGTGAGACGTAGCAGCGCCAGTGCCGGTCGACGGCCATCGTCGGGACGGTCCGCGATTCCACCGGGCGCAGGGCGAACAGCGCCGTCGCCAGGTACGGGCGGACCCGGGCGGCGTGCAGCCGGGCGGCGAACAGCTTCTCGCGGTCCAGGGCGGGCCGGGTGCCCGGCGCCCGCACGGTCACCGGCCCGTCGCTCTTCGGTCCGTCGCCCGTCGGCTCGCTCCTCATCGGCGCGCCCCGCCGCCCGTACGGGCCGCGGCGAGCTCGCCGGCCCGGTCCGCCCGGCGGGACAGGGCGACCACGCCGGCGAGCCGTTCGATCGCGGCGGGCACCTCCCAGTCCGCATCGCGCAGCGCGGCCAGGGTGGTGGCGGGGACGACCACCAGGTCGGGGGCTCCGGTTTCGAGCGCCCGGACCAGCAGGGCCCAGGCCGCGTCCCAGCGGGAACGCTCCGGGCGCCGGCGGACCGCGTCCACCACGCCGTCGAGCACCGCCTGCCGGAGGTCCCCCCGCTCGGGTAGGACGGCGCCCGCCGGGTCGGCGAGCAGGGACTCCGGGTCGGGGAGGTCCATCCGGTCCAGCCCGGCCAGCAGTTCCAGCCCCGGTCCCTCCCCGACGGTGCCCCTGACCAGCATCGAGAGGACGTCGCGGGAGGACCCGGCGGCCGTGGCGAAGGCGACCAGGAACAGGGCCATCTCCCAACTGCGGGGCGACGGCCACGGGCCGCCCCGGCGGGCCTCGTCGTTCGGCAGCCGGTGGACCAGCGCGGGCCGGGCGGTGAGCAGCGTGCACACCGCGCGACGGGCGAAGGCCACGGCCTCCGGCAGCCGCCGCGGGTCGAGCCGGGGCAGGGTGGCCCGGGGCCAGGTCCCGCCGAGGCCGCGGATCACGACCTCGTGGTCGTGGACCCACTGGAGGTGGACGAAACGGTTCGCCAGCGGCGGGCTGAGCTCCCAGCCGTCCGCCGCCGAGGCGCGCGGGTTGGCGGCGGCCACGATCCGGACGCCGGGCGGCAGCCGCAGCGCGCCGATCCGCCGCTCCAGGACGAGGCGCAGCAGCGCCGCCTGCACGGCCGGCGGCGCGGTGGACAGCTCGTCCAGGAAGAGCAGCCCCCGGCCGGCCCGCACCAGCCGTACCGCCCAGTCCGGCGGGGCCAGCGGGACGCCCTGCTCGGCGGGGTCGTCGCCGATGACGGGCAGCCCCGAGAAGTCGGACGGCTCGTGGACGCTGGCGATCACCGTGGTCAGCGGGAGGTCCAGGGTCTCGGCGAGGTGGGTGAGGGCGGCGGTCTTGCCGATGCCGGGCTCGCCCCACAGCAGGACGGGGAGGTCGGCGGCCACGGCCAGGGTGAGGGCCTCCAGCTGGGGGTCGGGGCGCGGCTCGGTGTCGGAGTCGCGCAGCAGGGCGAGCAGTCGGCCGGCGACGTCGAGTTGTTCGGCGACGGCGGGGTGTTCGGCGACGGCGGGGTGGTCGGTGCCCTCGGGTCGGAGGGCGAGGTCGGATCGGGTCGCGGTGGCGGTGCTTTCGGACATGTCGGGTCACCTTGAGGGGTCGAGGGGAGGGGATGCGGGCGTGACGGCTCACCGCCGCGGCGGTCCGGCGGCGGTGGACGGATGACTCAGCGGCGGTTCACCGGCGGTACGCGTGGCGTGAGCGGGGCATGGTGTCCGGGTGCGGGCGCGGGAGGGGACGGCCGGGCCCGGGGTCCGGGTCCAGCAGGCCGGCACGGAACAGCCCGTGGGCGACCCGGCCGTGCGCGGCGTCCTCCAGGGCGTCCCGCAGCGCACCGTGGCGCAGCAGCGCGTCGGGGCCCAGCAGGGCCTCGACGGCGGCCAGCGCGCCGGCGGTGTCGCCGTGGTCGAGACGCGCGCGGATGTCGTCGAGGCTCTCCGGTCTCCGGTGTGCCCGGTCGATCATCTGCAGGCAGGGCAGCTGAGTGCCGCCGAGCGCGGCCAGCAGTTCCTCGCGGCGCAGCTCGGCCGGGTCGTGGTCGAGCGCGGCGAGCACACCGTCGACCATGCCGATCCGGTGCCGCGCTCCCTGACAGTCCACCAGCCGCCCGGCGGACGCCGGTGGCGGGTCCGTCGGTGACTGCGGCGGCGGATCGGCCGACCGGTGGCCGGGCACCAGGGCCGCGGCGACCAGCGGGTGCAGCTGCTCGGGTCCGATCAGCCCGGCGCGGAGCAGTTCCAGGTCGGGCGGCAGCCAGATCGCGGCGTCGGGCAGCACCGGGAGCCCGGTGGTGCGGTCACCGTCCGTCCGGCCCGCGAGCCGCCATACCGGCGGCCGGGCCTGCGGTCCGTCGCCGGGGTCGGAGGGCAGGTCCAGCAGCAGCCGGTACCGGGGGCCGAGGCGTACGACGGCGGTGCCGGAGGACAGGCCCTCGGCGCGGAGCAGGATCCTGGCCTCGGCCGCCCAGCGGTCGACGGCGCAGGGCAGCCCCGGCGGGACGAGCCCGGCCGGCGGGCGGCTCCCGCGTGGCACCGGCTCGCCGGCCCCGGACCTGGTCCGCAGCTCCCCGGCCCGGTCCGCGTCCCAGAGGTGGCGGTGCAGGTCGAGGCGGAAGCGCGGTCCGGGGCGGGGGTGCGGATGCCCGCGGACCCCGGCATCGGGACCGGGGCTGTGGTCGGGGCCGCGGCCCCGACCGTGGTCGGGTACCCGGCCTGGGGCGGAGGAGGCCCGGGAGCCGTCCCACAGCGCGAGGCTGATCCGCTGCCCGGCGGCCGCCGGGGCCGGCGGGGTCCGCGCCACGAGCTGGAGCGGGCCGGGCCCGTCGTGCCCGGTGGCCCCGTAGCGGGCCAGCGGGACGGTCAGGCCCGGGCGCAGCAGCCCGTCCGGGGCGATCCTCGGCAGGTGCCAGCGCAGCAGGTCGGGCGCCAGTCGGCGGAGGTCGGCCCGGAGCGCGCTCGCGAGGACCCGGCCGTGGCGGTGGGTCACCGTGCGCAGGTCCAGGTCGATGTCGACGTTGGCCGCCGCGCAGGCGCCTGCCCAGTCCCCGGCACGACGCCGGGCGGTGGCGGTCTCGATCATGGAGGGCGGCACGGCGAACTCGCGCACGCGCAGCCAGAAGGGCGACGGGGGAACGTACCCGTTCGCGGTCCCGGTGAGCATCAGCACTCACCTTGCGCGGACGGGACCCCCATTCCGTTGGTGGGGAGAATGGTCACGTCACGGAGCCTAGATCCTCCTCCGCATGCCGCGCCACGGGTTTTCCGTTCGGTCGCACGGCGGCCCCGGAGACGTCGCCCTCGGTGTCGGTTCCGGTGCCGCCGGTGGCCGGGCTGCACCGGCCGCGGCGCCCGGGCGACGTCACGGGCCCGGGCACGGGCACGGACACCGCCCACCGGACACGCGTCGCTCCGCTACCGGACAGTACGTCAGATCTGCGCACAGGAACGCCGTTTGAGCAGTCCGGGGCGGTGATCCGCTACCCCGCCAGGGGGATGACGGGTGGGTTCCGGGCTCCCTATGGTCTAGTCCATGTGGAAGCGATCACTCAGAACGATCTGCGGGACGGCCGCCCTCGCGCTGGCCGCCGCCCTCTGCGCAGCCGGGCCCGCCGGGGCGGCCCCCGACCCCGGCGCCGGCCCGGGGTCCGGCGCGCACCCGGCCCTGACCTGGACGGACTGCCCGCCCGACCCCAACACCGCCCCCGTGGACCCGCGGCTGCGCTGCACCAGGCTGCGCGTACCGATGGACTACCGGGCGCCCGGCGGCCCGACCATCGAGATAGCGGTCTCCCGGCTCGCCACCGCCAAACCCGGGCTGCGGCGCGGCATCCTGGTGCACAACGGCGGCGGCCCCGGCGTCGCCAGCCTCAACCTCCCGAGCGTCCAGGCCACCGTCTACCCGCAGGACGTGCTGGACCGCTACGACCTGGTCGGCTTCGACCCGCGCGGGGTCGGCTACAGCACCCCGCTGACCTGCGGGCGCACCCCCGCGCAGCTGCCCAACGAACTCGTCTTCCCGTTCCCCGGCCCGGACGGCTCGATCACCGGCAACGTGGGCTTCGCCCGCGACCTGGCCCGCGACTGCCTGGCCAACGGCGGCGAGCTGGTCCGGCACGTGACCACCGCCAACACCGCCCGCGACCTGGACCGGATCCGGGCGGCCCTCGGCGAGCGGAAGATCTCCTTCAAGGCCGCCTCCTACGGCACCTACCTGGGCGCCGTGTACGCCGAGCTGTTCCCCGGCCGTACCGACCGCTTCGTGCTCGACGCCAACGTCAGCCCCGACGACACCTGGCACGAGCGGCTGGCCCGGTGGGACCCGGCCGGCGAGATCCGGTTCGCCGACTTCGCCGCCTGGGCGGCCGAACGCGACGCCACCCTGCGCCTCGGCGCCACCCCCGAGGCCGTCCGCGCCAACTACCTCGCCCTGGCCGCCAAGTTGGACCGCACGCCCGTGACGCACCCGGTGGCCGGGCCGGTCAACGGCAACCTGTGGCGGGCGATCTACCGCTTCGACTCGTACCACACCGCGCTGTTCCAGGAGATCGCCGACTGGTGGCGCTACCTCGCCGACGACGGCAACGGGCCGGTCCCGTACTGGTGGCTGAACCGGAGCACCCCCGGCGTCCCCGCGGACAACGACATCGCCGCGCTGGTGGCCGTCCTCTGCGGCGACAGCCCCGCCCCCCGCGACCTCGGCCGCTACCAGCGCAACGTGACCGCCAGCCGGGCCGCGAACCCGATCCTCGGCGGCATGGGCGCCAACGTCTGGCCCTGCGCCTTCTGGCCGGAGCCGCTCGAACCGCAGGTCCGCGTCACCGACCGCGGGCCGGCGAACATCCTGCTGCTGCAGACCACCCGCGACCCGGCGACCCCGTACGCGGGCGCGCTGGAGATGCGCGCCGCCCTCGGCGGGCGGGCGCGGATGGTCACCGTGGACGGCGGCAACCACGGCGCCTACGACCCCGGCGCCCCGTCCTGCGCGGTCACCGCGGCGGACCGGTTCCTGACCACGGGCGTCCTGCCCCGGCGGGACCAGTTCTGCGGCGTCGACGGCCCGCAGGCGGCCGCGGCGGCCGCGGGTTCGTCCGTTGCGGGTTCGTCCGTTACAGGTTCGCCGGCAGCGGGCCCGGCGGCGAAGGCGGGCCGGGCGCCGCGTTTCTGAGGCCGTACGCCCGGGCCCGTCCGTCCACGCCGGTACACGGCCCGTACGGCCAGGCGCCCGGCGCACGCGTCCGCGACGGCCTCCGAGGAGGCGGCCGTCGCGGACGTACGCGCTCCGGCGGCAGGGTGTCCGGCGGGCCTCAGGCCCAGGGCAGGCCCGACCGGGTGCGCCAGTACACCTCGGCCGGTTCGGCGAGCGTGTCGAGTCCCGCCAGCTGCGCCGGGTCGAGGTCGAGTGCGGCGGCCGAGAGGTTGGAGGCCAGCTGGCCCGTGGTGGCCGCGCCGGAGAGCACCAGGTCCACCCACGGCCGGGCGGCGACCGCGGCCAGCGCGAGGGCGTCGCACGAGGCTCCGGTACGGGCGGCCAGCGCGCGCAGCCCGGCCGTGTCGGGGCCGGTCGCGTTGCGGTCGGCGAGCCGGCCGTTGGCCATGCCCTCCTTGACCACCACCAGCCAGCCCGCCGCGTGCGCCTCGGCGAGGGCCGGACCGGCGGACGGCTCCAGCACGTTCCAGGTGGACTGCACGGCGGCGAACAGCGGCCGGCCGTCCACCGTCACCCCCAGGGCCGCCCGGACGGCCTCGGCCTGCGCCGGACCGCTGGTCGACAGGCCGACCTGGACGCCCTCCGCGGCCAGTCCGGCCAGCCGGGCGTGCAGCGCCGGATCGGTGAGCGCGGGGCTCTCCGGGGTGACCGAGTGCACCAGGTAGACGTCCGGCAGCCGGCCCAGCGCCGCCCTGGTCTCCCGGACCTGACGGTCGAACACCTCGACCGAGTGCTCCTTGACCTCGTGCACGGGCACCCCGGAGGCCCGCCAGCCGGCGGTGTAGGTGTAACCCCACTTGCTGCCCACCGTCATCCCGGCCGCCGCCTCCGGCCGGGCGGCCAGCCACTCGCCGACGAACTCCTCCGCGCGGCCGTACGACCGGGCCGTGTCCAGGTAGCGCACGCCCGCCGCGTGGGCGGCGTCGAGCAGGGCGTGCGTACGCCCCCGCAGCGCCTCGACGGTCCGCTCGGCCGGCAGGTCGAGATCGCGCCCCAGCGTGATGTAGCCCGGCCGCCCGACGGCGGCCGTCCCCAGGCCGAAGCGCGCGAGCGACGGGCCGGCCGGTCCGGTGTCGGTGGGTCCGGTGGCGGGGGCGGTCGGCATGCTGAGGGTCCCTTCGACGCTTCCTGCGGCCGGCGCCGGCCGCGCCCGCCCACCCCGAACCCTAACCTTCGCCCGCCCGCCGACCGCGGCTGACCTGCGCCGACGGAACCCGTCCCGCCCCTCCGACCGGCCAGGCCCTAGCCTCGGCGGGGCGGAGCGCCCGCGCCGTCGAAAGCTTGGCCGAAGCCGAAGCCGAAGCCGAAGCCGAAGCCGAAGTCGAAGCCCGAGGAGGCCCTCGTGACCGTCCCGTCCCACCCGTTCCCGACCGAGCCGTTCCCTACCGCCGAACCGTATGCGCGTGGCCTCCTGGACGTCGGTGACGGCAACCGCATCGCCTGGGAGGTGAGCGGCAACCCCGAAGGGAAGCCGGCTCTCTGCGTGCACGGCGGCCCCGGTTCCGGCAGGGGCCAGGGACGGGCCGGGCGCTTCGACCCCGCGGTCTACCGGGTCGTCCAGTACGACCAGCGCGGCTGCGGCGAGAGCCTCCCGCACGCCTCCGACCCGGCCGTCCGCCTCGACCACAACACCACCGAGCACCTCATCGCCGACATGGAGCGGCTGCGCGAGCACCTGGGCATCGAACGCTGGTTGCTGTACGGCGGGTCGTGGGGGTCGACGCTGATCCTCGCGTACGCCGAACGCTTCCCCGAGCGGGTCTCGGAGATCGTCATCGCGGGCGTCACCATGACCCGGCCGGAGGAGACCGACTGGCTCTACCGGGGTGTCGGACGCCTGCTGCCCGGACCGTGGGAGGCGTTCCGTGACGCGCTGCCCGCCGCGGACCGCGACGGCGACCTGGTGGCGGCGTACAACCGCCTGCTGAACGACCCGGACGAGGAGGTCCGGTTCAAGGCCGCCCGGGACTGGTGCGCCTGGGAGGACGCGGTCATCGCCCACGAGGCGCTCGGCCACCCGGGCACGTACGGCGACCGGCCGGACGACGCGATGATGGCGTTCGTCCGGATCTGCGCGCACTACTTCGCCCACGACGCCTGGCTGGAGGACGGCCAACTCCTTCGCGACGCCCACCGGTTGGCCGGCATCCCCGGAGTGCTGATCCACGGCCGGCTGGACATCGGCTCCCCGCTGCGGAGCGCGTGGCAGCTGGCCGGGGCGTGGCCGGACGCGGAGCTGAAGGTGATCGACGACTCGGGTCACACCGGCAGTCCGGCACTGCGGCGGGCGGTGCTGGAGGCGCTCGCGCGGTTCGGCGGCTCCGGACCGACCCGTCCGGATGCGACCCGTCCGGATACGACTCGTCCGGATGCGGCGGGGCCGGGCGCGGCGGGGTCGGGGGTCGCGTCGGGCTGAACCCTCCATCGGGCCCGCCATATCGGGGCCGCCACCGGGCCCGGGCGGCGGGGCGCGTGGTGACGGGGCACGCGGTGGGCGGTTCCGGGCCGGCCGCCACCCGTGCGAGGTGGCGGCCCCGGCCTTACCATCCGGGGTCGTCGCGTACCCGGGTGAGGCATCGCGCGTGCGGCGCTCGGCCGGTAGCGTGGAATCACCGGACACAGGGGGCCGGACCCGACCCGACCCCGACGACGCCCGACCCGGTAACGGATCCGGTACCGAGTACCGACCCGGTACCGGCCCGGCACCATCCGCGGCGTCGTCGTGGCGAGGCCACCGGCCGAGGCACGAGTGGGTGAGGCGATGGCTGACGAGCTGCGCCTGTTTCTGAACGAAGAGGGCACCGATCCGGAGTTCCTGGACGGCCTGACCGGCAACCTGCGCCGGGAGCTGCTCCAGCTGGACGTGCTCGACGTCCACCCGCTGCCCGCGGGCGAGGCGCCCCCCGGCACCCGCGGCGTGGACATCCAGTCGGTCGGTGCCCTGCTGGTGGGCCTGAGCGAGACCGGTGGGGTGTTACGTTCGGTCGTCGCGGCCGTCCGCCAGTGGATGGCCCGCGGTCACGACGGGGCCCGGTCGGTCCGCATGGAGATCGGCGGCGACGTCCTGGAGATCTCCGAGGTGGACGCCGCCGACCGTGACCGCCTGATCGAGCTGTTCATCGCCCGGCACGCCACCGCCGACGCGACCGGCTGACCCGCCTGCCACGACCACTGGACGGCACGCCGTGAACACCAGAACAGATGCCACCGCGGACGCCCCCGCCGGCACCGGAACGGATCCCGTGGCGGGCACCGCACCGGCCGAGGGCCCGGGCGTGACCGCGCCCGCGCCCGCCCGTACACCGACCGGACGGCGGCAGGCCCTGATCATCGCCAACGACGTCTACACCGACGAGGGCCTCAAACAGCTGCGCTCGCCCGCCGAGGACGCGGTGGCGCTCGGCGCGGTGCTCGGCGACCCGAAGATCGGGGACTTCGACGTCGACGTGATCCGCAACGAGTCCGCGCACGTCATCGAAGGAATGATCGAAGACTTCTTCGCCGAACGCCGCCCCGACGACGTTCTGCTGCTGCACTTCTCCTGCCACGGGCTGAAGAGCGAGGCCGGCGAACTGTACTTCGCCGCCTCCAACACCCGGCCCAACCGGCTCGCCTCGACCGCAGTCCCCGCCGCCTTCGTCCAGCGCTGCATGCGCGAGAGCCGTTCGCGCAGCGTCGTCCTGCTGCTGGACTGCTGCTACGGCGGCGCGTTCAGCCAGGGCGCCCAGGTCCGGGCCACCGGCGACATCAACGTGCTGGACTCCTTCGCGTCCGGCCGGCTCGGCGGCGGCCGCGGCCGGGCGGTGATCACCGCCTCCAACGCGATGGAGTACGCCTTCGAGGGCGACACCCTCTCCGACGGCCGGGAACGCCACCCGTCGCTGTTCACCAGCGCCATCGTCCAGGGCCTGGCCACCGGCGAGGCCGACCGCGACGAGGACGGCCGGATCTCGCTCGACGAGCTCTACGAGTACGTCTTCGACGAGGTCCGCGAGCGCAACCCGCACCAGACGCCCAGCCGCAGCTTCGAACTCCAGGGCGACCTCTACCTCGCCCACAGCGGCCGTCGCCGGGTCCGGCCCAAGCCCGTGCCCGCCGACCTCCGCACGGCGATGACCGACCCCAACATGTTCACCCGCCTCGGCGCCGTCACCGAACTGCGCGCCCGCCTCGCCAACCCCGACCTGGCCGCGGCCCTCGGCGCGTACGAGGCGCTCGCCGAACTCGTCGACACCGACATCCGCATGATCGCCGAACCGGCCGAACAGGCGCTGCGCGACGTCGCGCTCACCCCGGAGGAGGGCGAGGTCGACTTCGGCATCGTCGCGCACGGTGCCCCCGCCCCGCACCACACGCTCGTCCTGCAGGGCCCGGCCCTCGCCCGCTCCTGCGTCCCGGACCCCGGCGCCGCCTGGCTGCACACCGCCGAGGCGCCGCAGGGGCTCGACATCTGGGTGGACACCACGACCGAGGGCTACCTGCGCGGCGACCTCACCCTGCACGGCCCGACCGGCGACGCCGTCGTCCGGGTCGCGGCCAATGTGCTCGCCGAGGAGGCGGGGGCGAGGCACCGGCCGGGGGAGCCGGAGGAGTCGAGGGAGCCGGGGGCTCAGGGGGAGGTGGGGACGCAGGGGGAGCCGGAGACGCAGGGAGAGCCGGGGGAGCCGGCGGCCGGAGTGCTTGAGCCGTCCCCCGAGCCGCCCGAACCCGCCGCCGCGCCCGAACCCGCTGCCGCGCCCGAACCATCGCCGGAAGGTGAGCCCGAGCCTTCCGCCGGCCCCCGGCCCGAACGCCGGCCCGGAGCGGCGGAGGACATCGTCGGAACGACCGCGATGGGTGGGGTGTGGGAACTGAACCCCCGACAGGAGGTGCCCCCGCCACCACCCAATGGTCCGCACCACCTCGCCGTCCCGTCGAACGTACCTGTCGAGCCCGGACCCGAGCCCGAGCCCGGACCCGAGGGCGAGCCCGGACCCGAGCCCGAGCCCGAGCCCGGACCCGAGCCCGGACCCGAGGGCGAGCCCGAACCCGAACCCCAGCCCACCCCGTCCGCCGGTGCCCCTGTGGCGGAGACCCCGGCGTCGGAGCCCCCACGGAGGGAGGCCCCGACGCCGAAGACCTCACCGTCGGAAACCCCACCGCCCAAGACACCGCCACCCGAGGCCTCACCGTCGGACGGTCCTCCGCAGGACGGCCCGGCCATCGGCACCCTCGACTGGGCAACCCCCGTCGCCGGTACGCCCATCGTCGGCACACCCATGGTCAGCACCCCTGTCGTCGGTGAGCCGCCCGGCCCCGGCACGCCCGACAGGGGCGTACCCGCGGAGCCGCACGCCCGCGTGTACGGCCATGCCCGCCGTCCCTCCAGGACGGCCAGGCCGGTGAAGCCGATCAACCCGGCCAAGCCCGCCAAGCAGCCCAAACCCACCGAACCGGCCGAGCAACCCGGGCCCGCCGCCCAGGCCGAGCCCGCCGATGTGGTTCGCCCGGCCCTGGACGGCAACCCGCTGGCCCGGCGCGCCCGGACCCTCGCCGTCCTCGCCGTCGTCCTCAGCCCGGTCTTCGGCCTCGGCGTCGTCCTGGTGATCCCGGCCCTGGCCACGGCGAACCGGGCGACCAAGGCGATCCACGAGTCGTACGGCTCGGTCGGCGGCCGCGGCACGGTCAAGGCCGCCCGGATCCTGGCCTGGTCCGCGGTGCTCATCTCGGCCGTCGCCATCGTGGTCGGCGTCTGGTGGCTCACCGGCCTGAACTCCGGGGGCTCCGAGGAGGACCCCTTCTACGTGGAGCCGTAGCCACGGCGAACGGGCTGCCCTTCGGAGCCGGCCCGCAGCGCCGCGCCGAACCACGCGAACACCGGCGCCAGGGCGGGCGGCACGGGCCACCCGTTGATGACGGCCAGCAGGTGCCAGTAGCGCTCGGCACGGGGGTCGCCGGCGACGTCCAGACGGGTCAGCATCCACTGCCTGAGCTCGGCGTCGTCGGGGCGGTCGAAGGTTTGCGCGTACCGGGCGGTGAGCGCGTCGACGACGGGTACGGCCTGCGCCGAGGCCGGGTCGATGCCGGCGTCGAGTGCCCGGCCGACGCCGTCACGGACGGCCTCGGTGAGCTCGTGGTGCAGCCCGGTGCGGTCACCCCGGGCCCGTTCGGCCGCCTGGTACTCGGCCATGCGACGGACGGCGGCGCGGAAGCCGGCGTCCTGGGTGAGCTCGGCGAGCTCCACCCAGGCGGCGACCTGCTCGGGTTCGGGGTCGTCGGGCAGTTCGGGCATGGCCGAGCGCAACATGTCGACGAAGTCGGCGTTGGCGTCGAGTCCGCCGAAGGTGTCGTCGATGAAGTCGGTGACGAGACGGCGGCGTTCGTCGTCGGAGAGCTTGGCGAGCTTGTGCATGAGGTCCAACTCCTCGGGTGTGGAGCCCTTCTTGGCCACCGCGCGCAACACCGCGCGTCGCAGGCGGAGGGCGCGGATCTGCACCTCCAGGGCATCGGCGTGCGCGGCCGCGACCTCGGGCACCGAGACCTCCCGGTCCAGCACCCGCCGGATGACGGCCAGGTCGATCCCCAGGTCACGCAGCGTGCGCACGAGGTCGAGACGTGCCAGCGCGTCGACGTCGTAGAGCCGGTAGCCGGCCGGGCTTCGGTCTGTCGGCGGCACGATCCCGGTGTCGGAGTAGTACCGGATGGTCTTGACCGTCAGCCCGGTACGCCGGGCCAGGTCCCCGATCGTGAAGTACGTGTCGCCGTTCATGCCCGTACTCTCCCGCCTCCCCCCGCGGGAGACTCAAGCCCCGCTTCCCGCCCCCGGTGAGCGGGCCCGCTGAAATATGCCGGTCGGTCTACACAATTCTCGGGCTCGCCTGCGCAGGAAGTCGGCGGGTCCGACTTCCTGCGCAGGGTGAGAGGCGGGCGGCGCGCCCTCTAAATATGTAGACCGGTCTACTGAAGCCTCTGGTTTGGCGTTCCCGTCGGCGCCAAAATATGTTGGTCGGTCTACATAGATCTCTGGGCCGCACAGGAAGTCGGCCGGTCCGACTTCTCGCGCGCAGGGGTGCCCGGCAGACCCGCGTCGAATATGTAGACCGGTCTACTGAGGTTGCCCTTCGGCCACGCGACCCCGCAGCTCCCACGAATATGCCGGTCGGTCTACATAGTTCTCGGCGTACGGGCTGCGCAGGAAGTCGGCCGGTCCGACTTCCTGCGCCGCACCCGCACCCCCACCCCCCCCCGATCGGAAGAGGGGGGGGTAGGGAAAAA